>NZ_JAWLDW010000078.1:0-13129 GCF_041686455.1 Rhodohalobacter sp. | reverse complement strand
GTTTAGATGCGAAGAGATGATCCAGCGGATAGCGCATGAGGTGGTTTTAGATATCATAGCTGGTGTAAAAGCCCCGCCCCACCCGTGGGGTGAGCAAGCACGTATTCCCATGGCTGAAGTCGTTTGAAAAGATGCAGAGCTGTATAGTTTGCCAGGGTTAGTACGATCAGTAAAGCGATCTGTATGCGCGGAAAATCGAAGATTCGAATCCACCAGACATTACTGCGGAGTAGAGGAATTGCGGTACTGAAAACAAGTACCAACGAGAGTAAGGCAACAGGGATGCGAAAGTAGAAATGGAGTGCTTTCTCTTTTGATTTTATTGACATGATTCAAGAACTGCTTCAATATTGATGGATTCTGTTGCCCAATGATCACAACTAAAAAATATGTTTGTTAATAAAGGTTAGCGTTATTCAATTATTCAGATCAGTTACATAATTCACGGATTTCTGTTTAAAAAACAGTACAAACGTGTCTAATGATGGAATGGCATTAAGCATAATTCTTTACCGGTACGGACAGACGGATGTATAAACTCTTGTGCTATTAGGAGAACCGGGATATTCTCAGAAGAACAAAATATCATAAACTGAATCTGCAATACTCTTAAAATTCAGTAATACATGTAACTCTTAGATATCCTGTTGTAACACTTATCATTATGGGCAGCTCTACATTGTTGGTGTGATAATAATTTCACAAACCTCAACAATTGAGTAACCCAGATTTTATGATAATAACTAAGTTTTTTAATGCCTCAATGATGGCCGCACTTTTTTTAGCCTCATTTATGGTTGGATGCGACACCAGTACAGATGCAGATATCGATCCTGATGCCCCTGAAGTATTTTCTACTACACCAATCAGTAATCAAGAAGATGTAGAGCGAAACATGGTTTTAGAAATTGTTTTTGATGAAGCCATGGATGCGACAACGATGAACAATTCAACGATCACTTTACAGCAGGGATCTACAACGATTAACGGTATTGTAGACTATTCGGGTACCACGGCTACGTTTACCCCGGAAAATGTTTTTGCCGCCCAAACTGATTACACAGCAAACATTTCAATCGATGCTAAAAATTCTTCAGGTGTTGCACTTTCGAATGATTATGAGTGGAATTTTACAACCGGAGGTAGCACCGAACAAATGGAATCTGTAAATCTCGGAACAGCCGGTAACTATGTCGTTCTTGCGAAATCGGCTATTAATAATAACCCGACTTCAACTTTTACAGGCGATATGGGATTAAGCCCGGCGGCCGAAAGTTTTATAACCGGCTTTTCTCAGACTGCAGAAACAGGATATTCTACATCTGACCAGGTAACCGGAAGAATTTACGCTGCAGATATGGTCGATCCTACACCGTCAAACTTAACAACAGCCGTTGAGAATATGGCCACTGCATATGATGACGCAGCAGGACGAACATCTCCCGACTTCGTTGAATTGTATACCGGAGAAATTGGCGGAAAAACACTATCTCCCGGTCTCTATAAATGGAGCAATACCGTTCTGATTACGGATGATGTAACATTTTCGGGTGACGAAAACGCTGTCTGGATTTTACAGATCGCTGAAAATGTAACGATGAGCTCTGATGTTAGTATTACTCTTACCGGCGGGGCACAAGCCCAAAATATAATCTGGCAGGTAGCCGGTGAAGCAACTATTGGCACAACCTCACATTTTGAGGGAATCATTCTTTCAATGACAGGCATCACACTGAATACAGGTGCATCACTGAATGGCCGAATTTTAGCTCAAACTGCTGCGATTTTCGATGCCAACACCGTAGTAGCGCCACAATAATCAAGAAGAATATAGATGTAGACAGAGATACATTTATAATTTCCAGTATCCCAGGCAGTTCTGTTGATAGCAGAGCTGCTTTTTTATTGTCTGGATAATATTAACAGCTCTTTTGAAAAAAATATTAGGCAAAACTATTTTTGATTGATCGCACGTTAAACCCCCCGTTGCATTACACACAAAACTGTTAATAATTAGGTATGCTTAGTCTGCAATAAAACCTTCCATCGTCGCTGACGATGCCGATAAAATATCTGTGCAAACAGCCAGATAGCCGGCGTGAGCCAGCCGGCCTCTATTTCAATTTCATCTGTGTAACTTAAACGCCCTGGCGCAACTTCCCGAAAGTGGATCGTATGATTCCAAATGTTGGCAAGACGCCCGTTCTCTTCACTGACAATTGTATTCGTCTCTTTATCGATTTCTACAATCGTAATCGTGTGCCTACCCAATGGGATAAATTTCAGGAAGTAGAGCTTCAGCGGATAGGGAGTGCCTGTTTGCCATTCACCGGAAAGATCCCCCTCTTGTTCCGGAACAAAATTCAGTATTGGAGACGCTACATACTGCAAGGATGCCGGCTCAATGACCTTCTGCCAGAGATCCTCTTCCGAGCAGGAGAGATGTGTCGATATTCGGGCAATCATGTTATTTTAATAAATACATTGGGGAAACAGATTTTCGGGTAAACAGCTGATATTCACCCATTCAATGTTATCAGCAAAAATATACAGATTGAAAAAGTACTGGTCCGGCCGTTTCATTAGTGTTGATTATTCTCATCGCCGTTAAACATCACTCCGAAAAAACGTCGGCAGAAATTGAATTAAAGTGATTAAAAAAGTTTGGAATAACTTCTAACGGGTAGCTTGAGTTGGTATTAATCAGAATGCTTATCCCTAAACCATCTTCAGGAGCAAAAGCAATTTCGCTGCGGTATCCGTTTACATATCCTCCATGGTACACGATCTTTTGCCCATGATTTTCAAGTACTCTCCATCCCATTCCATAGGAAGATACGTTCACTCCATCCCAATATCTGCTGAATCGCCGGTTATTAATGCTGGCTAACGGATTATAAATTTCATCAAGCGTTTCCTTCGAAATAATGTCAGGATAGTTTCCTGTTAACAGAAGCAGCCACTTTCCCATATCTGATGCAGAAGCATTGATTCCGCCGGAAGAGACCGTATTGTAGTATTTCTTAGTTATAGGAATCGAAACACGTCCCCGAGAGCGGGAGTAGTAAACATGAGGCAGCGCTTTATTCTCGGAATACTGTATGCTGTCGTAAGCTGCCGAAGCATGATTCATTGCCAGAGGTGTGAACAGCTTATCATTCAAGAGTGTGTTGAAGTCTGAATCGGTTTGAACTTCCAGTACTTTTTCTATGGTTGAATATGCCGCATTTTGGTAGGCAATTTGTTCACCTTCTTTTGCAATCAATGGGACCTGTGAAAATCGGGGGATAATGCGATCCAGCGAAAGTCCGTCTTCCACTAAATTCGTATAGGCATGGCGTGGCAGACCTGACGTGTGTGACAGTAGATGCCTAACCTGAACCCGGCCGGTTTGGGCCGGATCATTCAGTTTAAACTCCTTCACATAGCGTGATACGGGACCATCCCAGCTTACCACTCCATCTTCAACCAACACGCCCGTTAGAACCGATGCAAAACCTTTAGATACACTTCCCAACCGGAATACGGTATGTTCATCGACCAAATCAGACTGCCCAGTCTCTTTTACCCCAAACCCTTTTTGATAGACAACACGCCCATCCTTTACGATGGAAACCGCAGCACCCGGGATTCGTTTGTTGTTTAGCCCTGCTTTAAAATTCTTCTCAAATTCTTCCAGGTAGAGAGCCAAAGCCTCATCCATCACCCACTCTTCGGGTTCAGGGGTGATTTCGACAACGTCCGGCTCCGAAATGATATCGGTAAAAGCCAGGTATGATCCAAAAACAACGACCAGTAAAAGGATTGCAGAGATAATTCGGGTCACAGGCTTTCCATGTGTGGCAAATAGATACCGTTTCGGTTTCTGATAAAATTCATATCCAAGGATACATAAAAACTGAATTCAATATGGAAATGTATTGGGTTCAATTTTGATGGAATGTACCTAAATAATGCGAAAGAGTTATGAATAGAACTTTTCATCAAAATAAGTTTAAAAAGACTTCTGAATGAAGACAAGAGCAGATTCATTTTTAGGCAGGCAGATCAAACGCAAACAAGATCCGGAAGAAAAAGAAAAACCAGCCCGTTCATCCTAAAATTAAAGAATCTATGAGATAAAAAGGCAACCCAGATGGAATTGCTTTTAAGAACGATCCATCCCAATACCAAAGCCACAAAAAACATAGAGGGGAGCCAAACTGCAATGAGCGATGGTTGAACCGGGTTCAGTCCATAGTGTGTCAGGTGAACCAAAGCAAAAGCAAATGCCTTAATACACAGTGCAACAGGAACTCCCCAAGTTTTTGAAAAGCCCGAAATCATACAACCTCTATATAATAATTCTTCGGCAAATGGACTGAAAATGAGAGCCGGAAAAGTTACGAGAGTAAATCGGGTGAATACGGAAGCATTTGACGGGGCTTGCGACATAGACTCATTTAAATATATAGCGTGCTGAACCATCCAGTTGTCATCACTATTTCCAAAGATCAACCATGCGGTACCTACACAAACAGCCAATGCAGCCAGAGCGTACAATGGACCTAAAAAAACCAGATGTTTGATATTGGGATTTTAAACCCCATGCCGTTTCGGGCTTCCCTGGTTGAAAAAAGCCAGGGGATGGGCCAGAGGATCATCATTGATATGGGGATAAACAGAGGATTCCATATTCCACCAAAACGGATCAGGGTATGGATCAGAAAAATTCCGGTGATCATCAACCAGGCAGCAGGGATGATCTTTCGCAGAACCGGTCGGAAGAGTTCAATGTCATTCGACAGGGCAGGAGTTTTTGACATCTGATTAACTTAAAGCCTGCTGAAGGTTTAATAGATTACTGCCGGTTCGAATAGCTGTCCATGATCCGAAATCCGGTATCCGTCAGATTTAACCACTGGTTATGTGGGGATCAGTTTATGATAAAGATTCCAAAATTGCTTTTGGTCACTTCTCTGCAATCTTCAAAAGTTACTTTAGCCGGACCCTGAGGCTTGCGCCTCCCTTGTTCCCAATTTCGAAGTGTACCTGGAGGGTTTATGTTTGCCTTTCCGAATATCTCCGACTTCCGGCGGATGTTTGGACGCCAATAGCGTCAGCTAAGATCACAAGACCGGCCTTGCCATTAGTATGCGATACATGTCAGAATACTGAAGAGAATAAATGAGAACGTTAATTGACGGTGGGGAAACTATATGCCCTTGACAAAGTCCTTTTTAAAGGTGTTATGTTTTAAACCCCATATCCAATATTTACACATTTAATTCTATCTGGGTTAATTAACTCCATACGTGAATTATTTAAATCTACCTGCCATGCAAAAACTATATTGTCGAAGTATTTTTTATTGGTGTAGTCTTTTCCTTTTTCACGATTATAAAAGCCGAAAATTCCTTTTCTATCCGGATTATCAATATCTGTACACATATTTAAATTGGTCCAATTATTTTCAGAATAACTAATAAAATTCAGCGTATCGAGCATCTGTTTTGTTGGTCTTTTGCCAACATTAATTTTTTCTAGAAGGATGACATGAAGGCTGTCTTTTTTTAAGTGTCCTAAAGATAACGTTCTATTATCATCACGATAAATAATTGCACCACCGACATTTTCAAAATCAGAGAAGACTTTCAGTTCCTCTGTTATATTCAGGTATTCTGTTTCTGTCAGGGAACTATCAATAAGATTTTGACCAAGCGCGTTTTGGGTGAATATCAAAAAGGTAAGAGTCAGTATTCTGGAAAGGTTGTTCATATATGGGTTTTAAGTAAACGAGCAATAAAGAAATATAACGGCCCAGCGTTTAAGCGGCGCGGGGATTATGATTTGGTTGAAGTAGCGAAATTAATTCCTTACAAACAAGTTTGATCGATCTTCGTCCGCGTCCGATTTGAAACGCCTTGATATTATTCATGGCCTCCTCCCAGAATCGTAGATTACGGTTCTGCCAAACTCATAACAAACCCAAGGAGGAAAACCATGAATGTATACACCGGTGTTCACGCATATTACTGTGGAATAGATCTGCATGCAAGAACGATGTATGTCTGCGTGCTGGATAAGGAAGGCAAGAAGGTCTACCACAAAAACATCCCCTGCCGGCCCGATCGCTTTTTGCAAGCGATTGAACCGTTTCGGGGCGATATCGTTGTTGGTGTGGAATGCATTTTCTGCTGGTACTGGCTGGCCGATTTATGCGAGGAGGAGGGCATCGATTTTGTACTGGGTCACGCCCTGTATATGAAGGCCATTCACGGCGTCAAGACCAAGAACGATCGAATTGATTCGTTAAAGATCGCCCGGCTGATCCGCGGCGGCAACTTTCCCGTAGCCTACGTCTATCCACCTGAGATGCGGGCTACAAGGGACCTGATGCGTCGGCGAAACCATTTTGTGCGCAAACGGGCCGAACTGCTGTCCCACATCCAGAATACCACGATGCAATACAACCTGGATCCACTCGGAACCCTGTCCAGGCCCCACCACAGGCGCGATAAAGATATCGTAGGACACTTTCCTGACCCGGTAGTCCAGCTCATCGTGGAAACCGATCTGCAGCTGATCGACCACTACGATCCGATCATCAAAAACCTGGATAAACAGATTTTAAAGCTTGCAAAAAATCACAGTCCCACGGACCTGCGTTTACTTCGATCGATCCCCGGGGTGGGCGAAGTACTGGCTCTCACCATGCTCTATGAAATTCATGATATTAGCCGGTTTCCCAGCAGAGGAGAATTTTGCTCCTACGGGCGCCTGGTAAAGGGTCAAAAATCGTCGGCTGGAAAGAATTATGGAACCACCGGTGGGCGAATTGGGAATGCCCATTTAAGGTGGGCCTTCTCGGAGGCAGCCGTCCTGTTTCTCCGACACACCAAACCGGCTGAAAAATACTACAACCGCCTGATTAATCGTCACGGGAAAAGTAAAGCACTCAGTATTGTCGCCAAGCGGTTAGGTATTGCCGTGTACTACATGCTCCGGCGAGGAAATCTTTTTAACATAAACATGTTCCTGCAAAGTCATATGGCAAGCGAAAAAACATAACGGGAGGGGTGCCGGTGAGCCCGACGTATAACTAAGCACGAAGAATGAGGGTAGAGCTTGATTTCGCCAGTTGCTATCACTGTGACTGCATAGCAGATCACCGCGTTGACTGGATAAGCCAAAAAAAGCCCTCGATAGCTCGCAGGCTTTGATTGGACGCCGCACCCGCTCCTTCAATATTATATTCGACGCAATGGATGTGGATGAACTTCCTCCGGAATACCAGGAGGATCTGTGCTGCCCCTTTCCCGAGACTTGCTATAACTGGACAGAATGTATTTATATCTGAGCCTGCTGTTTGATTGTCCGGCAAAAGGGTACGCATTATTTTCTATGGCCGCCCCACAATTGTGGGGCCATTTCCTGGTTTGTCAGTTGAAAACCCTTGAAATGCTGAGCCTCTATATATGTTTGGTGCAGTCAGATGAACTGCAAAACCGTTATTGAAAACTGCTTGTAGTACAACGCCATTGAAATTGTATCGAAACCGGCAAAGCGAGAAGAGATTTTTTTCTCGCCCGGGAGACCTATTGCCACTTGACATTGGAGGCCATATATATGTTATAATGCGCTTTACTTCGTTTCGGCTTATCTTTTAGACATGAAATATCAAACGCCAAAATCAGAAGATGAAATCCTGCCCAACAAACTTGGACTAACCGATCCTGATAAGATCGCAGAAGAAGAATATCGGGGATTTCTTAGAGCTGAAATTAAATTTGAATCCGATTTAGATAAAGTGGATTCCTTCGATTGGAACTTGATCTCGGAAATTCACAAGACTGCTCTACATCATTTATACGAATTTGCAGGAGAACTCAGACAAGTGAATATGTCCAAAGGTGGATTTACTTTTCCAACGGCTAAATTTCTGCCAGACATTATTCAGGAATTTGAAACTGAGTTTCTTGGTGATCTTCCAAAGCACGTAGAAGGATATGAAGAGCTCATACAATATGTTTCCCCAATACACGCAGAATTACTATTTATTCATCCATTCAGAGAGGGGAATGGACGTACAGCTCGACTCTTCGTAGATTTAATTGCGGCAAAGTTTGATTTCAAAAAATTCAGCTTCGGAAAGATTACAGAGAAGAAGATGTCGGAATACATAAAAGCTGTGCAATCGGCAGCAGAAAAGAATTACCAGCCGATGATCGAGCTTTTCAGGATGTTGGAGAAGTAACCTTTTGCTGAAATTCCTGAACTACTTCTCGGCGGATTTTCTCAGCTTTCTTTTTAGATATATCAATCCCTTCAATACGAAAAGATGCCCGCTGTGATTTCATAGCTCCACGGGAAATAGACTCGATATTTTTCTTTGATTTCATGCCTCTAATATACCAAAAAGTGAATAAAAGTGGCAAGCATTATAACATATAATTACACGACAGAACTCAAACCATCCTGCCTGTCGCAGAATATCTGATTTTACTGTTAGTTGCAATTAAAGACTGATATTTAGGAGTTTATACGACATATATTATTTGGTCAATGTCCGATAATATTAGAAAAACGACACTTTTCTGAAAGAATTTCAAAGCGGATTCTTACAATAATTGGAATCAAACTAAGATAGATTATGAACCGGACTCTGGATGGTCAGAAGTTTTAAACGTTACGTCGTGTACTCAGCGTTAATTCGTACATATTCGTAGGAGAAGTCAGAGCCCCAGCCAACTGCTTCAGATTTACCCTGATTTAAGTCGATCAGGATAATAATGTTTGAGGATTCCATCACCTTGTCCAGCTTTTTACGAATACCATCGATGGGCTGTGATTTTTCAAGTACCGGAATCAAATTATTCATCTTGGTGCCAATATAGAGATCGAGCTGTTCGGGATCGAAATCAACGCCGGCTCGTCCGGCTGCGGCAATAATTCGTCCCCAGTTTGGGTCGGAGCCGAAGATGGCTGTTTTAACTAAGTTGGAGTTGGAAACCGTTCGCACAACTTTCCGGGCATCCTCTTCGGTTTTAGCTCCTTCTGTACGGTACTCGATCAGCTTGGTTGAACCTTCACCGTCTGAAATAATGAGCTTGGCGAGGTGTGAGCATAGTTTTTCAAGGTTGGCGAGGAAAAGGTCGTAGTTCGCATCCTTTTCTGTGATCTCTTCATTACCCGCTTTGCCGTTGCACATAATACCAACCATGTCATTGGTAGACGTATCGCCATCCACGGTAATCATGTTGAAAGATTTATCCACGGCAGTGCGGAGGGCTTCATCCAGCAGTTTAGGTGTGATTGCGATATCAGAAACAATAAATGCAAGCATGGTCCCCATGTTGGGGTGAATCATTCCTGATCCTTTGGCAATGCCTCCCATATTAATTTCAATTCCATCCACTTTGAATGATGTAAATCCCTCTTTGGCAAAGGTATCGGTAGTTAAAATGGCGTTGGCCGCCAATGACCCAGCAATCTCACGGCTGGAGAGTTTGGTTACACTTTCCCGAATTCCATTCAGAACCTTTTCGGTTGGAAACGGCTCACCGATCAAGCCGGTAGAGGCTACAAGCACCGATTCAACGGGGATCTTCAATTCCTTGGCAGTCGTATTGGCCATGGCCACAGCGCCTTCCATGCCTTTCTTACCTGTGCAGGCGTTTGCATTTCCGGAGTTGATCACAAAAGCCTGAGCCTTGCCGTTTTTAATATGTTTTCGGCTCAGTTTAACAGGTTCAGCACATACTACATTTTTTGTAAATACAGCTGCAGCAGATGCGGGAACCTCAGAGTAGATCAGTGCGAGATCCCGACGTTTCGATTTGATCCCCATATGGGCACCCCAACAGGTGAATCCGCGAACGTGAGTTATATTTTTTAACATCGGTTTTAGAAATTTGATTAATTAGAAACTTAACTCTTTGCCCGATCAGGGATTGAGTGGAATTTGTTCGAGTCCGGTAGATTCAATCAAACCGAAAATAATATTCATGTTTTGTACCGCCTGTCCGGCAGCACCTTTCATTAAATTGTCGATCGCCGAAACGGTAATGATCTTATTTGTTCGGGGATCGTAGGTGGCGTGAACATCGCAGTAGTTGGAGCCCCGTACATTCTTCAGGCTGGGTGAACTGTCAAAAACCCGTACAAAATGCTCTTTTTCAAATACTGAGTAATAGAGTTCCTCAACCAGCTCAACCGACATCGGTTTTTTGGGCGTGCTGTAGGTTGTGGTCAAAATTCCCCGGTCGATCGGTAAGAGGTGAGGGGTGAAGAGTACTTCGGTTTGAAGATTGGTATATTCCTGAATGACCGATTCGATTTCCGGTGTATGGCGATGATTCAATAGTGAATATGCAGAAAAATTGCCGAACAGATCCGGGAAGTGAGTTCCGGGCTTAGCTTTGGCTCCGGCTCCGGTTACGCCTGATTTTGCATCAACAACAATTCCATTCGATTCAATATAATCGTACTTAATCAGCGGTGTAAGCGGAAGAATAGCCGAAGTAGGATAGCAGCCGGGATTGGCGATCAGCCGTGCATTTCGGATTTTATCCCGGTAGAGTTCCGGCATGCCGTACACCGAGTTTTTGAAATAGATTTCAGCACTGTGTTTCTTCTTATACCATTTCTCATAGACCTCTTTAGATGGCAGGCGAAAATCTCCCGACAGATCAATCGTGATGAATTTGTTCAGTCCGTGTTCTTTCACAAAACTCATGGACACACCGTGAGGGAGGGCTAAAAAAACCAAGTCAACATCAAAATTGTCGATGTTTTTTACACTCTCCAGTTTCATGTCTGAAATATCCATCAGGTGAGGATGGATTTCACTGACTTTTTTACCGGTCTGACTTTCGCTTGTTATAAATTCGATGGTCACATCGGGATGGTGTATCAGCAGACGTAGCAGTTCTGATCCTGTATATCCCGTAGCGCCAACGATTCCGATTTTGTATTTAGCCATGATCTAATTACTAGAATTTAGTATTGAGTCGTGAGTCTTGAGAGTCAGATATTCATTAAGTTTTTATTTTCACTGACACACTGTATAACTGTTGCCACTGACACACTGAAAAACTATTCTACTGTTTCTTCTCAACTTCTTTGATTGATTCAACCAATACATCAATCACTTTGTCGATCTCTTCTTTGCTGATAACAAGTGGAGGCACGAGCCGAATAACTACATCTGATGCACAGTTTGAAAGGACTCCGCGTTTCATCATCTCCACCACAACCTCCGCACCCGGAAAGTTAAGCTCAACACCAATCATTAGCCCAACCCCGCGAACCTCTTGTATGGCGTCCCAGTTTTCAGAGAGATCACGCAGCCGCTGCATCATGTAATCACCGCGTACCCGGGCTTTTTCACAAATTCCATCCTCTTCAATCACAGTCAATGTTTCTAGAGCAGCAGCGCAGGCGAGCGGGTTACCGCCGTAGGTTGTGCCGTGATTTCCGTAATCAAAAGCTTTGGCGGTCTTCTCTTTTGCCAGAACTGCACCGATTGGAAACCCTGACCCAAGTGCTTTGGCTGAAGCTACGATATCGGGTGTAATTCCATAGTTCTGATAGGCGAACATTTTACCGGTTCTTGCGATCCCGGTTTGAACTTCATCTAAAATCAATGGGAAATCATATTTGTCGGCCAGGTCGCGAGCTTTTTGCAGAAACTCCTTGCTTACCGGAACAATGCCGCCTTCACCCTGAATTGGCTCCATCACAATGGCAACAGTCTGGTCATTCACCCGGTCTTCCAGCGCTTTCACATTATTGAATTCAACCCGATCAAAGCCGGAAGGCATCGGTGCAAATCCGTTCTGATATTTATCCTTACCCATGGCAATAGTACCCAGAGTACGTCCGTGGAATGAGTTACCCATGGAGATGATTTTGCCTGTCTTCCCATTATTAGAAGAATATTTTCGAGCCAGTTTGATAGCTCCCTCAACTGCTTCAGCTCCACTGTTGCAGAAAAATACACGATCCAGCCCGGAGACCTTCACAAGTTTTTCGGCCAAATCACTCTGTGGCTCATTGTAATAGAAATTGGAGATGTGCATCAATTTGCCGGACTGTTTTTGGATCGCATTTACAATCCTCGGATGACAATGCCCGAGGCTGTTGACTGCTATTCCGGCAAGGGCGTCGATATACTCATTTCGTTCATCATCCCATACTTTACAACCTTTGCCTTTTACTAAGGTAATGGGATATCGTTTGTATAGGTCAAAGTGATATTTGTCAGCTTTCTTTTTGGCAGGCTGTTTGCCAATCAGTGATTTCGCCACTTTTAAAATTTTACCTGATTTTGACATGGTCGAATGGATTTAAAACTTTTTATCTGATTATAAACCTGAATCACTCAGATTATTCAAAATTCAATTTTGGATAGTTGTTCCAATAGATATATCAGTAAGTAATGTACGCAATAAGCTCTCTTCTTTCATCCCATTGATAATATGAGCCGAATTTACTCCCTTGTTGAGCGCTATGATACATGCTTCAATTTTCGGAATCATTCCTCCCTGTATAACTGTACCGAAAAGATTAGCCGCTTCATCCGGTGTAAGCGTTTGAATGATTGAGTTGGGCTGATCGATATCTTCCAGAAGTCCGTCGATGTTGGTCAGGGCAAAGAATTTGTCGGCATGGAGTTCTCCCGCAAGGTGTCCGGCAAACATGTCAGCATTGATGTTATAGCTTTTCCCGTCTTCTCCGATTGAAACCGGGGAAACGACCGGGATATATCCGGCTTCAGCAAGCGTGTTGATCAGTGATGTGTCTACTTTTAAAACATCACCGACGTAGCCTAGGTCTGATTGCTTCTCTTTTCCATCAATTGTCTCTGTATGATACCGTTTTTGGGCCGTGACCATCGCTCCATCTTTGCCTGATATTCCCACAGCTTTCACACCGGTGTGGTTTAGCAGCCCGGTAATCTCTTTATTTACCATTCCGCTCAGGGCCATCTCTACATAACTCATTGATAGGGAATCTGTTTTGCGATGACCGCCCACAAATTCAGATTTAACTCCAACATCATCCAGGAGCTGTTTGATCTCAATACCGCCACCGTGAACGATCACCGGTTTTACACCTATACCATAGAGGTAGGCGATCTGTGATA
>NZ_JAWLDW010000201.1:0-3013 GCF_041686455.1 Rhodohalobacter sp. | reverse complement strand
TAGGGGTGGCCAGATTGTAGCCCCGGGTGTAGCAAGGCGAAACCCGGGGTTAATGGAGGTCAATTTATACGCGCCGAATAGAGAGTGTGAATGAAATTGAAAGGCCATGTTGAGGCGTGGATTTGAGGGTTCATTTCAAACTTAATGTCCAAGCCATTTATAAAGAATTGTTTTAACCGTCTGAATGCGAGAATCAGCTTGATTATGTCCCGCGTCCTGACTTGAAAACTCCATTTTGATCTCTGTAAAATAAATTTGGCTCTGAATTTATTCTTGAGTTCCGCTCTCTGCGGGTAGAGAGAATCCAGAGGTGAGTCCGAAACCAAAGTGGATAAAGCTAATTCTCCATTTTAAACCTCAAAGGTGTCTAAAACCTTGGAGGTTTGGTTACTGCATTGGAATGGAAGTTGATGGAATAATTGTTTAATATTAAACAAAATTAAAAAGACATTTTAAAGTTATGGAATTTGGTATTTATACCTTTGTAGAAAACACTCCTCATCCACAGATGGAGGGGGAATTGAGCAATGAGCAGAGAATGCAAAATCTGCTTGAGGAAGCGGAATTGGCCGATGAACTGGGCCTGGATGTATTTGCGGTAGGTGAACATCACCGCGAGGAGTATGTCTCATCTGCTCCATCAGTAATTCTTTCGGCCATTGCAGCCCGTACAAAAGATATTCGACTCTCCAGTTCAGTCACAGTTTTGGGATCAGAAGATCCTGTACGGGTTTTTCAGCAGTACTCTACTATCGATCTGATTTCGAAGGGGAGGGCAGAGATCATGGTTGGTCGCGGTTCGTTTATCGAATCGTTTCCACTGTTTGGATATGAACTGAACAACTATGAGCCACTTTTTGAAGAGAAACTGGAATTGCTGCTGAAGCTTCGCGAGAGCGAGAAAATCACCTGGAGCGGAAAGTATAGATCCTCCATCGATGATCGAGGTATTTACCCGCAGCCGGTTCAGGATAGGATCCCTGTTTGGAGAGCCGTCGGCGGAACACCAAAATCAGCGTACAAAGCAGGTCAGCTCGGAATACCGATGGCCATCGCGATTATTGGCGGATATCCGGAGCAGTTTAAGCAGATGGCGCAGATTCATGAGCAGGCTGCCAAAGAACATGGTCACGGCAGACTACCGGTTAGTATCAATTCACACGGCTTCATCGCCGATACAACAGAGGAAGCGTACGACATTGCATTTCCGGCGTTCAAACTGACCATGGATCGTATCGGCCGGGAACGGGGATGGCCACCGATGAGTCGTCAACAATTCGAAGCTTCATGCACGCTGCGAGGTGCGAATGCCGTGGGAAATCCACAACAGATCATTGATAAAATCCTCTATCAGCATAAGATTTTCGGTCACGACCGATTCCTGCTTCAGATGAGTGTGGGAAGTGTTCCTCATGAGAAACTGCTACGATCGATCGAGCTTTTTGCTACAGAAGTAGCTCCGGCCGTTCGCAAGGAAATCGCTAAACGAGAACCGGCTAATCAACACTAAAGAGAAGCGGATAATCTTTCGTGTTGCACTTATTACTTGAACTCAGAAGTTATTAAGATCATATCTCGCAGATCAATACTGAGAATCTGAGATCTTCTGCGTAAAAATCAGCGTAACTCTGCGAGATTACAAAAAGATTCCTTTTACTGAGATGGTATAATGTAGCCACGGAATCACGGAAATACATTGAATTACCCTTTCCGTGCTTCTGTGGCTAATATATTTCACAAGCTGCCGGACTCATCTTCTATCCTGCACCTCCCGTAGCACCACCTCCGGCAGATCCTGTGGATGCCCCGCTTCCGCCCGTTGTTCCTGTAAATGAGGCACTGCTTGTTGCAGCAAGAGTAGATATAGATGAGGCCACTGTTGCCGGCGTGTGTGAAGATCCCGACATTAAAACAATCCAGGGGAAGTGCCTATTGTTATTTGAATCGTAAGACGACTCAATCAGAGTGTTAAGCTCTTTTTTCGAAAGATGAAGAGCAGTGGCATAGATAAAATGCAGATCCAGTATCTCCATTCGTAACGTTCGTTCATCTGCATTTTTTAAACCATCCCGATACGTTTTCCAGCGCTGATAAGTCTCTTCCCCATTTTTGGTTCGCCGGATGATTACAGCAGAGGCAAACATGAATATGAAGGATGTGAAAAGTGCAATGAATGCAGTAGGACCACCCATTATAAAAAGAACGATTGCCGCCACATCGATAACAAACTGAGCAGCGACATTTGCCCAGACACCGGTGTAGCTTTTTTGATCAATCCACTCTTTCTCATCAAATACGTTTTTTACCTCTTTCTTCCAAAGGCTAAACCATTTTGCAACCTTTGATCCACTGCTTTGAAAAAGCTTATCAAAGGTATTCTTTCCACTTTTGACCCGTTTAGTTGTGAAGTCTACAATCATCTTTTCCCACTTTGGAAGGTGTTCGTCAGGCTGCTCACTGGATAAGGAGATCACAAATTCACTATTACCTGAAGACCAAAAGGAGGACTCTTTCTCCTTCTCTTCAATATTGAACCAGCCACGTCGGGCCAGATCAAACAGGGTGGCAACAAGATGCTGGCTGGTGGAATGACGTGACGACATGAGTCGGCCAATAATTGCCGGTGGGGTTTTGTCCGGAATGACCACGGTCTCCCGGTTTGAGATGGTATTTGTACTGTGTCGTTTCCCATATTTTTGATAGAGGAAGTAGAAAATGCCAAGACTTAGAACGGACAAGAGAATTGAAATAGGCAATGAAATTTCTGCGAAGAACTCATCCCGTTCGGCCTGTTCTTGAAGCATGGCATCATACTCGGCTTCTTCCTGAATAATTTCATCCAGGTCCAGATTGGGATCGCTAATCTCAATCAAATTTTCCTGAAAAACGGAAGTAGGAAAGAGCGCACGAATCGCAAGGTTTTGATTTCGATTTACTCTGCCGGATGTGAGTGTAAACGCGGATTCAGATTTGATCTCTTCAGAATCAGGTGCAGAACTGTAGTTCCAGCTAT
>NZ_JAWLDW010000077.1:0-13222 GCF_041686455.1 Rhodohalobacter sp. | reverse complement strand
ATGATGCAGCTGCAGCCCATTCATCCAAATGGAATCATCTACTCAGGCAGTAACGGGAAGCCTCCGCTTTTACTCCATTTCGGAATCATCTTATCCAGAATACTCAGTCAGCTTCGGGGTACAGATAAAAAGAGTCCCCTTATCAACTTCCTGACTTTCGGCAAGTACAATAAAGTGTTCAAACCTAATCGTACAGATTTTGACTGGCTGACCAGGGATCAAGACATTGTGGATCAATATATAAACGACCCGGTCTGTGGTTTCATTTATTCGGTTGGGTTCTATCGCGACCTCTTTCTCGGTCTGAAAACTCTTCATCAACATGAACCATTTTCAGGTTACAGTAAACCGGTACCCATGCTTTTGGTTTCCGGTGATGAGGACCCGGTTTCTAACATGGGCAAAGGAGTTCATCAGCTCAAATCAATCTTGGAAAAATCCGGGGCTGAATCTGTAGACATACAGCTTTATCCCGGAGGCCGTCACGAAATGCTTCATGAAATTAATCGTGATGAAGTGATGACCGATATACTTACCTGGTTGCAGAATCACATGAACAGGTAATCTCATTTTATCAACCAGCGATGAATCAGCTGCGAAAAATAATTAAGAAGTTTATCCCTGTTCTCGTCATTATTTTGTTCACCGGGCTGATCCTGTCCCGTGTTTTTTCGCCGGATCGACAGCAAAAAATTGAGGTAACCACTACAGCAAGTGAAGCCGTAGATCACCGGGGAAAGTACGCTGAAGTTTGCGGTAAGGTTGTCTCTGTTCAGACGATCAAACAAATTGGCGGGGAACCGACATTTATCAATTTTGAAGAGGCCTATCCCAATCAGCATTTCACCGGTGTAATCTGGGGAGAGGACCGGCCGGCCTGGGACAGCTCTCCGGAAGATCTCTATACTAATCGGCAAATCTGCGTAGAAGGATTCATCCAAATACATGAGGGAACACCTCAGATCAGAATCAACTCGCCTGTGCAGGTTCGATATAATAATGAATAGATAAACTTTACGGGAGCGGATCGTAGGTTACCATTCCGATACTGCTCTTTTCAGCTCTGTCAAATTCAGCTTCAGTTGGCCGGGTAGTCATTACCGGTTTAGGTAGATTCTGAACAACCTTTTCCGTCATTGAGCCCAGGAATAGATGTGCGAAGCCACTATGACCGTGAGTTGCCATTACAACAAGGTCTGAGTTTTTATCTGCATATTTTTCGATTTCATAATGAACTGAGTTTCCGGCAATGACTACCGTTTTCAAAGGTATATATTTTTTAGCATCTGCTTTGCCCGCCTTTAAACTGTCCAGAAATGACTTATCACTTCTTTTTAACTCAATACCCTCAGGCTTTCGATCCTTCAGATAGTAATCCAGCCGGCTCATCAGCTGTTCATAAATTTTCTCTTTCTGATGTGTCTCCGGTTTAAAATCGGAATCATCGGTCATTCCCCCGTGCAGTTCCATGACATAAAAAAGTGCTACTTCCGCACCAAACGCATGCGCCAGCGCTACGGCGTGTGGCAGAGCACTCAATGAGAGTTGGGATGAATCGGTTGGCAGCAATATCCGTTTGATGTCACCGGCTGTTGTGCCTTTATCAATAGCCAGCACCGGTACTTTAGAATTTCTAAGTATACGCAGTGTTGTAGATCCTCTTTTCATAAAAGATTCATCCTCACCTTTGGAGCCCATCACAATCAGATCATACCCCTCGCCATTTGCATAATGAATGATTGAATCGGAAGCTTTTCTATTCTTCCCGATATGAATTTTTCCTCGAATGGGCTCTTCGATCTTTTCCAGGACTGAATTTAACTTTCTTTCTGTCTCTTTTACTATATCAGGAATCACATCCTCATCCGGATCAACGGCTACCGGTATTTTTTTTAATGTTTCCCTCAGGTATTCACCGGTTGGCAGAACATGCATCAGATCTATCTTACCGGCAAACTTATGAGCTAACTGCTTTGCCACTGCATATGCAGCCTCAGCTCCACTTGAAAAATCTGTAGGCACCAAAATTTTCCTATACTTTTCCATACCTCTTTAACTTGCCGTTAATATCTAGTTTAATCGTTATACTTTATGTTCTATTTATCATCTATTGCAATGTCGATGAGCTCTATAACATTTTCGTAAGCTTCGTCAACAGTCTCCCCTTCGGCATTCAACTCCTTACCCTTACTATTTTTTACAGTAACTTTTACTCCTTCCCATTTATCACTCTTTTTTGCTGATATGACTGTAAAGCCGCGATAGCCCTCATCTTTTAGTCGATTTACGCGTTCCTGAAGTACCGATTCTGAATTCCCGTTCATCATGTTATTCATATTTCCTCCTGTTCATTTTTTAAGCACATCTACTCTTAAAAAAACGATTTATCTTTCAAAATCATATAAAAATTTGACTGAACGCTTACTAAGGGATTTCCTTATGGCTTGATCAATGTGACATTGACACGACCTGATCGCGCTAAACTTATCCGGGTATAATTTAATCGGCTAATCAATTTTCCTCTTTCGTCACATCCCTACTAAACTTAGGTAAAACATACTCCTCTTACCTTAAATACCCTTCAAATCGTTGATGCATAACGCGCTGACTATTTAGTTTAATATTAAATTAATTTTGCTCGAAGCTTGCAACTCACTATATTTAGTTCAACATTAAACAATCATACAACTTTTTAATAACATAACAATGAGTACTGACACACTAACCAAATGGACCATCGACACGGCTCACTCTGAAATAACGTTTAAAGTGAAACATTTGGTCATATCGACCGTTACCGGAAAGTTTAAAGATTTTGACGCGTCAATTGAGTCTGACAATGAAGACTTTGAAAATGCAAAAATCTCCTTTGAGGCAAACATTGACAGCATTGAAACCGGCAACGAAGATCGCGATAATCACCTGAAGTCAGAGGATTTCTTTAATGCAATCGAATATCCAAAGATGACATTTGAGTCTGCCTCCTTTAAGAGAACCGGTGAAAGGGAGTACAAACTGATAGGCGACTTGACGATTCGCAACAACATCAGACAGGTTGAACTGGATGCCGAGTATGGAGGAACTGTTGTTGATCCTTATGGGAATACCAAAGCCGGATTTGACGTAACAGGCAAGATCAATCGGAAAGATTTTGGATTAACCTGGAGCGCAGTAACGGAAGCCGGAAGCGTTGTGGTTTCAGATGAAGTGAAACTGAATCTGAATGTTCAGTTTACTAAAAACTAATTCTCGAAGATTTGGTTAGATCCACCGTCATGCCAGAAAGGGTGTGGCGGTTTTTTTATGCACACATTCCGTCAAATAGATCTATTCCGGAATCAAAGGCGACCCCTTTGAATGGGGACAGGCCTGCACTATGAGGCATATGCAAAGTAGTGGGGATGATAAATATTTGCTGTTCAACTAATCAGGGTATTCATTTTATGATGGATGTAAACCGTATTCCAGTAGCAATTCAGACTTTTAAATAGAGTAAAAGAGCCCTCCGGCCTTGATTGGTGGAGCTCATTTTTTGAACGCGGCAGCGAAATAGCATGGTTTGCATCAAAGCGCGGAAGACATCACAATATCGGCTCCCCTGGGAGCGATCGATGTTGTGTAACCGCGCGGGCAAACCAGGCCCGGAAGCAATCACCGTCCGGGTCCCGAGACTTCGGGATGTTTACTTTTGGCGCCCCAAAAGTAATGTTTGTGACAGATAATAAAAGAGTAAAATCATCGCTCAGTGAATCGTCCCCCTCAATCCCCCTTCAAAAGGGGGACACTTTTGGTATTCAAACCTTATCCCAAGCTGTTAAAAATAAAAAAGGCGTAAGTTCTGCACTCACGCCTTTTCGAATTGGATAATTACTACTGATTAGTATCGGTACTGATCAGACTTATAAGGTCCTTTAATCGGTACTCCGATATATTCAGCCTGATCTTCAGTCAATGTCTCGAGTTCTACACCGATCTTGGACAGGTGCAGACGGGCTACTTTCTCATCAAGAGATTTTGGCAGCACATGTACGCCCGCTTCAAACTCTTCCGGTCGATTCCAAAGTGCAATCTGTGCAAGCGTTTGATTCGTAAAACTGTTGCTCATCACAAATGAAGGATGTCCGGTTGCATTACCGAGATTCATCAATCTACCCTGAGAAAGCAGTACAACTTGTTTGCCACTGTCATTTAACGTGAAGATATCAACCTGTGGTTTAATATTCTCTTCTTTGGCATTCTGCTTAAGCCAGGCTACGTCGATCTCGTTGTCGAAGTGACCAATATTTCCAACGATCGCTTTATCTTTCATTTTTTTGAAGTGACGATCCTTGATAATGTCCTTGTTTCCGGTGGCGGTCACAAAAATATCACCTTCTTCAACGGCACTGTCCATGGATTTCACTTCAAAACCGTCCATTGCAGCCTGAAGCGCACAAATTGGATCAATCTCGGTAACAATTACGCGGGCTCCTGCACCTTGCATTGAAGCGGCCGTACCTTTACCTACATCACCATATCCGGCAATAACAGCAACCTTCCCGGCCATCATCACGTCGGTGGCTCGGCGAATCGCATCAGCAGCTGATTCTCGGCAACCATACTTATTGTCAAACTTCGACTTGGTTACAGAGTCGTTCACATTAATGGCCGGCAGCGTCAGCGTACCTTTACGCTCACGCTCAATCAGACGAAGAACGCCGGTAGTGGTTTCTTCAGAAATTCCGTTAATACCGTCAATCAGTTCAGGAAAGCGGTCCAGCACCATATTGGTCAGGTCGCCTCCGTCGTCCAGAATCATATTCAATGGCTCTCCGTCAGGAAAGTGCAGGGTTTGCTCTATAGCCCAGTCAAATTCCTCTTCGGTCATTCCTTTCCATGCATACACCGGAACACCCGCTTCGGCCATCGCTGCAGCCGCGTGATCCTGTGTAGAATAGATGTTGCATGAAGACCATGTTACGTCTGCACCCAATTCAATCAGCGTTTCAATAAGAACAGCAGTCTGTATCGTCATGTGAAGGCAGCCTGCAATGCGAGCTCCTTTAAGCGGTTGTTCGTCTTTATACTCTTCCCTAAGGGCCATCAGTCCGGGCATCTCAGCTTCTGCAAGATCAATCTCCTGCCGCCCGTAATGAGCCAATGAAATATCTTTAACTTTATAAGGTAATTTTTCTACTTGTTGCTCCATGTTATTCGTTTGTTTGTATTAAAAATCTTTGCTGATCTTAGAAACAGCTTTTATTGGATGATTGTTCAGCTGTTCATTAAAAATATTTCTGAATCAGTTCTTTCGTTTTGTTGTAGTCGCCTTCGCGGCCATAAGATCCCATCTCAATCGAGATAAGCTTCCCATCGGGGTCTACAAAAACCTTGAACGGGATTCCCTGGCCGCCTAGTTTGGCAAACACTCCTGTATCATCATAAAGCCAGTTAAAATCGTAATCATTCTCTTCTGCGAATTCCCGGGCATCTTCAGGACCTTCATTTAGCCCAACCGTAACGGCAAGAACCTCAAACTGATCAGGATATTCTTCCCGGAGTTCATCCATAGTTGGAAATACCTGGAGGCACGGGCCACACCACGATTCCCAAAAGTCGATTAAAACCAATTTTCCTTCAAAATCTTTAATACTAACTTGATTCCCGTCCAGATCGGCAAACACAGCATTTTCTACAATCGCTTCATTTGAGGAGTCACCCGAACTCCCACAAGCTGAAATGGAGGCAATAAGAATTACAATAAAGCTTAGTTTTATAAAAGTATTAAAAGTCATAGTCGTCAATTTATTGAAGCACTGCTTTTGGTTCATATAAACAAAAAGCTATTTTTATCAAGCATTAAAGATAGTGATTATCTGTCAAAATATTTATCTGCTATACGAATCAGTAAAGATGTTATTACTGTTAAATTTATCAGAATAACTTAACGTGAGTCTCGCTTCAACAATTCTTATATTTTCTGCGTTTATAAACTGAAAAACTTTCCCATGATATTTGATTTCACAATCGTTGGAGCAGGAATTGTTGGCCTATCAACTGCTTACAAACTCTCCCTATCGTACCCCGATGCCAAAATTCTGGTTCTCGAAAAAGAAGATCGGGTTGCGCCCCATCAAACCGGGCATAATTCGGGTGTGATTCACTCCGGTATATACTATAAACCGGGAAGTTATAAAGCACGGAACTGTGTAGATGGCCGGCACCAATTGGTTCAATTTTGTAAGGAGAATGATGTTGCTTACGACATCTGCGGAAAAATCATTGTCGCTTCCCAGGAGTCAGAAATTCCGAGTTTATATGAAATTTACGAGCGGGGCCTTCAGAATGAGATCGAGGGAATCAAGGTTATCGATAAGGATGAGATGCTGGAAATTGAACCGTATGTAAGCGGAGTTAAAGCCATTCATGTTCCCTGTACAGGAATTGTAGATTTTGTTGGGGTATGCCGTAAGCTTGCGGAAAAAATCGCAGAGGGTGGTAATCAGGTAAAACTGAGTAGTCAGGTACAAAGCGTTTCAAGAAGAAACGGCGCTCTAAATATCCTGACCTCATCCGGTACATACCAAACTCATTATTTGATAAACTGCGCCGGGCTTCACTCAGACCGCGTGGCACGGTCGGCCGGTGTTCAGAGTCCGGTTAAAATCGTGCCTTTTCGGGGTGAGTACTATGAGCTTACACCGGAAGCAGAGCATAAAGTAAAGGGGCTGATCTACCCGCTGCCCAATCCTGAATTTCCGTTCCTCGGGGTTCACTTCACCAAAATGGTTCTTGGCGGTGTGGAGTGCGGTCCCAATGCGGTCTTTACATTCAAACGTGAAGGGTACACAAAAGGCTCTTTCGATTTTCAGGATACCATTGAAGTGGCCGACTTTCCCGGATTCTGGAAACTTGCCTCACAACACTGGAAAATGGGAATTGATGAGATGTACAGATCCTACTCCAAACGCGGTTTCCTTAAAAATCTTCAAAAACTGATTCCCTCCATTGAGCTTCAGGATTTAACCGGATCTCCCTCAGGTGTTCGGGCCATGGCGCTTAAACCCAACGGTGACATTCTGGATGATTTCTACTTTGAAACGACCGATCGCGAAGTGCACGTACTGAATGCTCCAAGCCCGGCAGCTACAGCAGGACTCTCCATTGGCGATGAAATCGTCAAAAAAGTTAAAGAGAATTTTTCGTTGGTTTGAGGGTGGTCATATTTCAAGCTCTAACTTAGTAGAAAAGTTTCCCCTCTTTTGGAAGTAGGGGACAAAGGGGTGGTTGAATTCTTGATTACACCTGAATTTTTACAGGCAACTTCAATAAATGAACGAACACCCCTCCCTCCGCTATCCGCGAAGGACTCCCCTCGAGGGGAGAATTTCACTTAAAGTTGAATTGGTTTAGATTTACATGTACCCTTAAAATCAGTAATAAACTGTCTCTAATCAACAATAAAAAATTTCACGAACAGTACTATTTTGTCAACTATTCAAACCGATTCCCTTACCCGTCGTCTCTATGCAAACGATGCTTCTCTTTACGAAGAGCTCCCGAGAGGAGTCTCCTTCCCAAATTCCCGGGATGATATTCAGACTCTGGTTCGAAGATCAAAAGCTGAAGATTTTACGATAACTGCACGAAGTGCCGGAACCAGTCTCGCCGGACAAACAACCGGAGCAGGTATCATTATGGATACTTCCCGCCACATGCAAAACATCCTTGAAATCAATTCGGAAGAGAATTATGCAAGAGTTCAGCCCGGGGTGATTCGTGACACATTAAACCGGGAGGCGGCAAAGACAGGACTTCAGTTCGGACCCGATACCGCAACCACAAACCGCTGCATGCTGGGCGGGATGATCGGCAATAACTCCTGCGGTTCGTTCTCCATCAAACATAAAACCACGCGTGAGCATATTCTCGAAATTAACGCCGTGCTGAGTGACGGCTCCGCAGTCACATTTAAACCGTTATCAAGTGAAGAACTCAACCAAAAACTGAAGCTCGATCCGTTGGAGGGAGAGATATACCGCGGGATGCTGGAACTGCTGAAAACGCATAAAAATGAAATTCTGAAGCACTACCCGCATCCCGACATCATCCGAAGAAATACCGGATACGCACTCGATCGCCTCTGTGAAATGGATCCGATCACCCCGGGTGGTCGACCTTTCAATCTTGCCGAACTGCTCTGCGGAAGTGAAGGCACCCTGGCAATGACCGCATCCGCCAAAGTGAATCTGGTTCCTCTGCCCAAACACAAAACAGTTGTCATTCCTCAGTTTGATTCACTCCATGAAGCGATGCTCGCCACCGTGGAAGCCGTGAAATGGAATCCTGCCGCAGTTGAGCTAGTGGATGACATCATTCTGGATGCTACAAAAGGAAATATTGAGCAGCGAAAGAACCGGTTTTTCCTTGAGGGTGAGCCGAAATGTATTTTGATCATTCAGTTTGAAGGTGACAATCCCGAAAAGCTTCAAAGCAAGGCCGATCAACTTGTAAAAAAACTGAACGAGGTCAAACTTGGATACGCCCATCCTGTAGTATCTGAAGAGGATAAAATGCGCCGGGTATGGGATCTTCGAAAAGCGGGTCTGGGCCTGTTGATGGGACTTGGTTCCGAGAATCGCTCTCCGACTTTTGTGGAGGATACTGCCGTACGAGTTGAAGATCTTCCGGAATACTTGAAAGAGTTCCGGGAGATACTGAAGCGCCACAATACATCATGTGTATTTTATGCGCACGCTTCCGTGGGAGAACTACACCTCCGACCCGTAGTTGATACGATGACCGAGGGCGGATTAAAAACACTCAAATCCATTGCTCAGGAAGTGGCAGATCTGGTGAAAAAATATAGGGGATCGCTTTCGGGTGAACATGGTGACGGCCGGGCGCGTGCTCCTTACATTGAAACCGTTCTCGGCAAGGAGATGATGCCGTTGCTTCGGCAGGTGAAGGAGTTGTGGGACCCGGGCTACCGTTTCAATCCCGGTAAAATTCTCGATCCCAAACCGATCGACAGCGACCTGCGCTTTTCACCCGATTATAAAAAACCGGCTGTTAAAACAACGTTCAACTGGAGAGTAGAGAAGGGTTTTGATTCAGCCGTTGAACTGTGCAACGGCGCCGGTGTTTGCCGAAAACTGGCCGAGAGCGGCGGCACGATGTGTCCATCCTACCACGCCACCAGAGATGAGAAAGATACAACCCGCGGACGTGCGAACCTCTTTCGCCAGCTCTTTTCAGGAAAGCAACAAGAAGCCTTCAAATCTGAAGAGTTGAAGGAGGCATTGAGTCTCTGCCTGAGTTGTAAGGCGTGCAAGAGTGAGTGCCCGGCCAATGTGGATATGGCCAAAATGAAAGCGGAGTTTATGAACGGTTGGCATCAAGAAAATGGAGCTACACTAACAGAAACCTTTTTTGGTCATCCTGAGAAATTCTATCCTGTAGCGTCTCTGTTCGCTCCATTGACCAACTTTATGAACCGGCAAAAACCTGTGAAGAAGCTATTTCAGAAAGTTGCCGGGATTGATGAAAGACGCAATCTGCCGGAGTTTGCACATCAGACATTTTATAAATGGTATCAAAAAAATGAAAAGCAGTTTGTTCAGCCGGGCAGAAAACAGGTAATGCTTTTGGTCGATCTCTTCTCCAATTACCATGAGCCGGAGATTGCAAAAGCAGCATGTCAGGTTTTGAACCGGCTTGGATATAGCGTGATTGTGCCGGGAATTTTCCCGACCGGGCGCCCTCAAATCTCCAAAGGCTTTCTGGATGAGGCAAAAGAGATCTGCGAAACCAACATCCGCCGGCTAATTTCATTTGCAGAACAGGAGATTCCGATTGTTGGCCTGGAACCAAGTGAAATACTCACACTCCGGGATGAATACACTGACCTTTGTGGAGATGATTTACTCGCAAAATCACAAACGATTGCTGCCAACACGTTTTTATGGGAAGAATTCCTCGCAACTGAGCTGGCCGGCGAAGAATTTGAAAAACCGAGAAATGGAAAAAAAGTTCTTGTTCACGGACACTGCCACACTAAATCATTGGTTGGAAATGATCCTCTTCTCCAAAGTTTTCGACTGCTTGGGTTTGATCCTGTAGAGCTTCAAACCGGTTGCTGCGGAATGGCCGGCAGTTTTGGGTACGAACAGGATAAGTACGAGGTCTCAATGGAGGTTGGGGAGCAGACATTATTCCCGCAGTTAAGAGAATTGAATGATCTGGAGATCTGTTCAGAGGGCTTTTCTTGCCGACATCAAATCCGGGATGGAGTCGGGAAAGAAGCGAAGCATCCTGCTGTAATTATGTGGGAAGCGATGCAAGAGAATCTGTCTTGATTTTATAGCCACGGCTCATCTTTTGACGCGAAGCGAAACATGAAAATTTTTAAAAATCTGCGAGACTCTGCGAGAAAATTATTCTACCACGGAGTTCATACTTTTAACAAGCTTCGCCACCCGCTCACCCAATAGAAAACCTTTCTCTGTAAACTGCTCTGAGATTTCATTTTGTTCACTTACCTCAAACGGCGGCTCACCCGTTACGGCAGATGCTCCAAACGGTTGTGTCCACTCCGGACCGCCAACCACAATCATTCCGAACACCAGCATGCTTTGCAGGATATTCATCTGCACAATCTCCTCCCCGGCTGAAATCCCTCCGGCGGTCACAAAAGCCGCTCCGATTTTATCCTTCAGCGGTTGCCCCTCGAACGGCCAGGATGCAATAAAGGCTGATATTTCAGGAGTGACATTGGCATTGTAAACCGGGCTTCCTACGATAATAGCATCGGCCTGTATCAGATCTTCATTTGATACATCATTCACAAACTTCAAAACAACAGAAACGCTCTCCACCGACGATGCCCCTTCTTCCACCGATTGAGCCATCTGCTCGGTATTCCCCGTCTCAGAGTGGTAAACTATCAAAACCTGCTGAGCCTGTAATGACGAAGTAGTAAATAAGAGCAGAAATATTGTTAGTGTAAGTCGAATCATAGGATTAGTTTTATTTGCCACCAAGGCAGAAAGTCTCAAAGGTGCACGAAGTTATCAAAGTCATAATTAATTCTCTCCTTTGTGGGCCTTGGTGACTTTGAGGCAATGACCATCAAGTGAAAATCACACTCAATAAACTACTTAATTATCGGTTTTAGAACTTTGTTTATTCAAACAAACTCACAAAATCATTCTTTTGATTCCCTGCTTGATCAGGGGGACGTTAAAATTTATGAGGTAGCCTAATCTTTTCCCTGTAAGTTTTAGATGGCTCAGAAGCTGTGCTTCCCAAACAGGATTGACATTATCCATCGCTTTCAACTCGCAGATAACCAGATTGTTAACCATCACATCAAGCCGTAAACCTTCTTCAAAGATATGCTCCTCGAACTGTATTGGAACATCAATTTGCCTTAAAACATTGAGACCCATTTCCGTCAAAACATGACAAAAACAGACTTCGTAAACTCTTTCAAGAAGACCTGGGCCAAGTTCTTTATGTACGGTATAAGCGGCATGGACGACTGCCTTTCCAGTTTTCTCTTCTTCAGTACTTAATGGTTCATATTTATCATCTACTTGCATGAATATCCCCCTTTGTGAATCTTGGCGACTTCGAGACTTCGTGGCAATGATTCACAGAGTCTAATTACTGCACCACCTATATTTCTCTTTACAAAATTGAAATCTATTAAATCGCCACCAAGGCAGAAAGACTCAAAGGTGCACGAATGTACAGAATCATTCTATTAATTCTTTTCCTCGAAGATTTACGCAGATAATTTCGCTGAGTCCCGCAGAAATTCTGCGTAAATCTGCGGTTGAATCCGCGACACTCTGCGAGAACCAATAACATGATCTAAAGAGGTCACCTATAACTCAATTCCTCATCCCGCTTCTTTCAATAAGTTCTTTCGCGCTGCTGAGTGCCGACTCAGTAATCTCCTCACCGCTCATCAAACCGGCAACTTCACGGATATGCTCTTCTTCAGAAAGGGCGATAATTTTTGTGATTGTTCGTTCTCCTTCTTCCACTTTTTCCACCTTGTAGTGTTTGTGGGCCTGACTCGCAATCTGCGGCTGGTGCGTAATCGCCACAATCTGACAATACTCCGACAGCTTCCGCATCTCACGGCCCACTTTTTCAGAGATATGCCCGCTAATTCCCGTATCGATCTCATCAAAGATCATCACCGGCAAGTGGTGCTCCTTCGCCAGAATCGATTTCAGCGACAGCATCACCCTGCTAATCTCACCGCCCGATGCAATCTTAGCCAACGGTTTTGGAGACTCTCCCTTGTTTGTTGAAATGAAGAAAGACACCTCATCACATCCTTCAGATGTACACTCAACCGGAACCCCATCAACCTCAACCCAGCCGGAGCCGCCCTTCAGCCAATCCACCCTTACCTGAAAACGGCCATGTTCAATACCCAGATTCTTCAGCGCATCGGCTATATCAGCTGAGAGCTGATTTCCTACCTGTACTCTTGTCTCGTGCAGATCCACTGCTCTCTCCTTTAACACTTCCGCCTGATCCGCAATCTTTTTCTCAATCCGCTCAATTTCCAGGTCAAAATTTTCGGCAACATTCAGTTCAGCCTTAATTTCATTGTAATACTTAATCAGTCCCGATATGTCTCGTTGATATTTTTTCTGAAGCCTGTTCAATTCTGACTGACGCTGACGCAGTGTCTCCAGACGTTTTGGATTAAACTCAATTCCATCCCGATATCGCTCGGCAAACTGCACGGCCTCCTGAATACTGATTCTGGCCGTGGCCACCTCATCCAGATACGTTTGGAATTCCGGCTCTATTCTTGCCATATCCTCCAGATGAAGTTTGATCGTATTGAGCAAATTCATCAAACTTACATCATCTCCGTTTCCAATTTCCGATATTGAAGCAGCTTTTTGGTCCAGATCTTCTGCATTATCCAGAAGATTCATCTCCGACTCCAGCTCCTCCTCTTCGTGGGCGTCCAACTCAGCAGCCTCCAGCTCTTTTACCTGAAACTGGTAGAGCTCCATCTTTTCATTCAGATCCCGCTCCCGGCGTTTCAGATCCCGAAGCTCTTTCTGCAGATCCGACATTTTCTTGTACTCGGCACGATAAGCTTTCAGTACCGGCTGAACCGAATCAAACTGATCAATCACATCCTGGTGATTCTCCTCTTTCAACAGTAGCTGATGATCGTGCTGACCATGCAGATCCACAAGCTGAT
>NZ_JAWLDW010000076.1:0-13310 GCF_041686455.1 Rhodohalobacter sp. | reverse complement strand
ATTATGCTCGGTAAAGCTCCGATTGATTCTGAAGGAGCTAACGAGGTTCAGATTGAAGGTATCCCGGATGGTGAAGCCAGAGCCCTTTATGGCGGTGATGACCCAGACCACAGCTCAGGTAAATTAAAATATGTGTCTATTCGATTCTCAGGTGCCGAAATCGGACCGGGTGACGAGATTCAGGGATTGACACTCGGTGGGGTAGGCCGTGGAACAACAATTGAATATATCGACATCTTTGTTTCAGCTGATGATGGTATTGAGATATTCGGTGGCACTGTAGATATCAAGAATATTTCAGTTGCATTTGCCGAAGATGATTCCTTTGACTTCGACCTCGGATGGTCAGGAACAGGCCAATATCTGTTTGCCCTTCAAGGCGGCAACGGAGCCGACCACGGAGGTGAATGGGATGGTGCGAAGCCAGACAATAATTCATCCTACTCTACTGCTCGTCTATATAACTCCACATTTATTGGGCTTGGACTTAACAGCACAGAACGCAGTGAAGATGCACGTGCAATAATGATGCGGGATGGTTCCGCCTACTCACTTTACAACTCGATTGTAACAGACTTTAACGGTCTTGGAATTCAGATTGAGGACAAGGGTGAGTCTGAAGACTCCTATGATAGAACCATTAATAATGTAAATGGCGATGAGGCCTCCATTGCAGGAAATATTTGGTTTACAGGGAACGCTTCAAGCATAGAGACCATGATCGATGTTACCGGCGAGAACGCACGAGATGCCGACGGCTCCATCACTGCAGCATGGTTAAATGACCGGGATAATGTATTTGAAGATCCTGAGCTGGGCGATGTATGCCGTACTCAAGGGTGCGGCGTGTTGGATCCACTTCCTGCGTCTGCCACAGCAACGTCACTTGCTGTAACCGTTGCAGATTCAAATGTAGATCAGACAAACTATGTGGGTGCTTTTGAGCCCGGACAGACAACCTGGATTTCCGGCTGGACTACACTTGCACGATACGGATATCTTGCTGACTAATCTTCAAGAGATCACAGATAAAGAAGGGGAGCTGATGAGGCTCCCCTTTTTTGTTTACACAAGCTTAACAAACAGGTAACGCTGAGGAAGCATTTGACGGTTAATTTCACCTAGTATTAAAACCAACCATTATTTGATAACTCAATGAAATACTTTTTCTCAATATTAATCAGTCTGCTGTTAGCCGTACCAGCATTGGCCCAAAAAGGAACATTAACCGGTGTTGTTGTTGACGAGCAGACCGGAGAAGAGATGATCGGAGTGAATGTTTATGTTCCCAGCATCTCAGATGGAGGCGTAACTGATATAAACGGAAAATATAATATTCGTTTAAATCCCGGTACTTACACTGTTGAATTCTCATACATTACCCATCAGAAAAAAATTGTGGAAGACGTAGAAGTGCGAGAGGGTGAGGTGACGCAGCTCGATATTACCATGTCTCAGTCAAATCAGGAATTGGATGAAGTGATTATTTCAGCCAGAAGAATTGATAATAATGAAGCCTCACTGCTTCGGTTGCAAAAGAAATCACTTCCGGTACAGGATGGGATATCCTCAGAAGAAATTAACCGGATAGGGTTCAGTAATTCAGCTGAATCCATGCGTCAGGTAACCGGAGCCTCTGTGGAAGGAGGAAAGTTTATTGTAATGCGCGGTTTGGGAGATCGCTACAGTATTTCAAGTATGGACGGTATTGTGCTGCCAACTACAAATCCCTACAGAAACAGCGCAAGTTTAGACCTCATTCCATCAAGCATGGTGGATAATATTGTGGTTAAAAAGACTTTTTCTCCCGATTTGCCCGGCAATTTTACCGGTGGTGCCGTAGATATTACAACCAAATCACTTCCGGATCGATATTATCTCAGATTAAGTACATCGGTGAGTTTTAACGATCAAACCACATTTAACGAGAATTTTTTGGGTGATCCGATCAACAATAGTTTAAGCAGATTGGGCTTTGATGATGGGTCAAGAAAGAAAAAATCTGATTGGTCAGATAATGAATATTTAAATCGGCTGAACCTGTATTTAATACAAATTCAGAATAACCAGTTGAGTGATCAGGATATTTCGGCTTTTAATTCAACAATGCAGTCTTTTTCTGACAGGCCTTTTTATGTGCAGCAGGAGACGCCGGGTTTGGATCATAGTCTGAATATTTCCTTTGGGAACCGTCACTATTTCGGGGAAACACAACTTGGGTATAATGTAGGAATCAATTACAGTAAATCATTTTCTCAATATGATGAACGTGAGATCAACAACTATACGGCACGAATTCCGGATGGAAGCGGTAGCCGAATGCAGGAGTTTCAACTCAACAATGGCAGTGAAAGTATAGATGAGGTGAATAATGGTTTGATAGGATCAACTACTCTGCAGGTTGATGAAAAAAATGAGATCACATTTACTACCATCTACAATAATAATGCGACGGAATCTGTATTGGATATGCAGAATGGTGCCTACCCGGGGGCATTGTCATCTGGTTCTTATAACAACCGGGTAATTTCATTTGTACAGCGTGAACTGTTTAATAATCAACTAAAGGGTCGCCATAACTTTAGCAATCTGGAAGTTCGATGGTCCGGTAACTATGTGAAGTCTAGCCAGTACGAGCCAAATACGCGATTTATCGGTTCACCGGTAGACGAAAGTGGGCAGTACTTCTATGTACGGGAAGTTCAGTTGCCATTCCATTTTTTCAGAGATTTGGATGATACACAGTACAATGGAAAGCTCGACTTGGAATATAAATTTTCAAATAAATTCAGTGTAAAATCAGGAGGATTTTTTACTAAGAAAGATCGCAATTTCAACGAATTTCGCTTTCAGCTTGAGAATAACGGAACTGATGCCTCAAATTCAGAATTTCTCAGTTTTCGTGAAGCATCCGGAAACTTTGCTAATTACTTCTCTCGAAATAATACTGGAATATTGGGCAGAGATGGGAATGGTGATCTCATCCTTGGATTAACCTATCGCGATCAAACACGACCGGAAAACAGCTATGAAGGTTCGGAACAAGTTGCCGCAGGTTATCTGATGGGAGTTTGGGATATATCAGAAAAACTAAAAGTATTTGGTGGAGCACGTATTGAACATACAGACTTTTCAATCACTCCGGGTTCCAGGGGAGAGTCTGTAACTGAAGGTGGTATTAACGAGGTAGACATTTTACCATCTATGAACGTGATCTATGCTCTCAATGAAGAATCGAACCTGAGGTTTAGCGGCAGTCAGACACTGGCAAGGCCAAATATGAGAGAGCTTGCCCCGTTCGCATCATTTGACCTGCTGGGAGGATTTCCTGTAGTTGGAAATCCTGATATTGATCGAACCAATGTGATTAATCTGGATATTCGTTACGAAATTTTTCCAAATGCCGGAGAAATGCTTGCTGCGAGTGCCTTTTACAAAGACTTTACCAACCCGATTGTAAGGGAGCTGGACGTTGCATCCGATCAGCCCCAATACCAATATGTTAATACAAACAATGGCCGTCTTTTTGGATTTGAGATGGAGTTCAGAAAAGAGCTGGATTTTATTGCTGATGCTCTACGCAACTTCAAGTTCTCAACAAACTTTACATATACCAGTTCAAGAGTAGATCTGGGAGAGAATGAATTGAAGACACGACGGAATCTGGATCCATCTATTAAGGCATTCAGACCATTTCCATTTCAGTCGCCCTACCTGGTTAACATGATGCTGATGTACGAAAACAGTCAAACCGGATGGGATGCGGCGCTCTACGCAAATATTGCGGGTGCAAGACTCGCAGCAAATGGATCAGGAGCGGCACCCGATATCTATGAAGTGAATGGTAAGCTTAATGATGAAGGCAGGCTGACGAGCTCGCGACCGCTGCCGGATATGAGCTTTAGAGTGCAGAAGAGTTTTCTAAATCGAATGTCTGCATCTCTGAGTATTAACAACTTGCTAGACTACAGTGTTGTACAGTACCAGGAAGATCAGGGTACTTACTTTACAAACAGCGCCTTAAACCCGGGTAGAACCTTTAAGCTTAGCTTTACCTACCGAATTAACTAACGCCAATTAATAAATAATTCCTACTGAGCCCGGGCACGTTCATTTGAACGTACGGGCTTTTTTTATCTATCCTTCACACTCTCATTTCGTCATAATTTGTACAACGAATTTGTGGGAACCGTAAACATATTTGCAGTGTTTCAATAATTGATCCGTGTAAAATGGATTATACTTCTACTGATTATTTTTAGAATAAATAGTCGTGGTTCAATAAATATTAAAACACAAAGAAATTGATATTTGTAACAAGAAAGGCGCATTTTAACGCTTCTCACCGTCTTCACAATCCCAATAAATCTGACGAGTGGAATGAAGAGACTTTCGGTAAGTGCAATAACCCGAATTGGCACGGCCATAACTATGTGATTGAAGTAACCGTGTCCGGAGAACCAAATCCGGAGACAGGATATGTTATTGATTTGGGGAGACTGAAATCAATCATCAACGATCGAATACTTGAACCGTGCGATCACAAAAACTTAAACCTCGAGGTACAATTTCTCGAAGGTGTAATTCCAACATCAGAGAATTTGGTGAGGGCTTTTTTCGAAGAACTTGAAGAAGACGTGAATGAAGCAGCTCACGGAAATTCTACTCTCTACTCTGTAAAACTTTACGAAACTGAACGAAATATTGCTGAATATTGTCCTAATCGGGCATTATAAATTTTTGAAATAGACTGAATTATGATTTCAACAAATCTAAAACGATTTTACGACCCCACATTTGTAGTAACGGAGCAATACAAAGAGAGCTTGCCCGATTTGCAAAACGGACCTTCATCACTCATTGAAGGCGCAAATGTTCCCATTCAACAGGTTGGTATTTCCAATTTTAAACTTCCGCTGAAATATCCTACACCATCAGGTGAACTCGTGACTCTGGAGACGTCCGTAGATGGTTATGTTGGGCTCGATGCCGGTAAAAAGGGTATTAATATGAGCAGGATAATGCGCACATTCTACAAATATAAGGATGATGTGTTTCACCCTGATAAACTGAAGGATATTCTAGAACAGTATCAGGAAGACCTGGAAAGTCGATCTGCATTTTTAAAACTCTCTTTCAGCTACCCGATGCTTCAGGAGAGTTTACGATCCGGTATGAGTGGCTATCAGTATTATAACGTGGCTATTGAAGGAAAACTGGATGAAAATGGAGTGTTTACACGCTTTGTTCATCTGGATTTTGAATATAGCAGCGCATGTCCATGTTCGTTTGAGCTGGCTGAGCACGCCCGTGAAACACGTGATGTTGCTACTATTCCTCATAGTCAACGCAGTGTGGCAAATATCACCGTACAGCTGAACAGCGAGATGATGCTGGACGACCTGGTAATGGCGTGCCGTGAGGCTCTTAAGACCGAAACTCAGGTTATGGTAAAGCGCGAAGATGAACAGGCATTTGCTGAGATGAATGGTGCTTATCAAAAATTTGTGGAAGATGCGGCACGATTGCTTTATGATGAACTCAATACAGACGAACGAATTCGAGACTTTGTTGTTCGATGTGCCCACTTGGAGAGTTTACACAGTCATGATGCTGTTAGCCGAATCTGTAAAGGTATTCCCAACGGTTTAAGGTAAAGTTTGGCTTCAAACATTAGACAGTTAGTCAAAGTTTTAGAGTTTAAGCTCAATAAACATCAGTTCGAGCCCCGTCGAGAACTTTCTCTGTTTTGAATAATTATAGATGACTACTGCCGTTCCCCAAACAAAAAAGACGACTGAGTTATCAATCGTCTTTTTTTTGTCTTAACTACTTAAGAGACTTTTAGATATTGAGCGCTTTTTCTATCAGATTATTTTGCTCAACTTCATGGATTTTCTTCTGACCGGCTGCAGGAGAGGCTGATGCTTGACGGCCTGCATAAGTAAGTTTTTGCCCATCATTTAGAATTTCCATAAAACGTGGAGCAACGTAGTTCCAGGCACCCATATTTTGAGGTTCTTCCTGGCACCACACAACTTCTTTTACGTCACTCAGTTCGTCCAAATAGCTCGAGATATCCTTATCAGGGAATGGATAAAATTGCTCTAGTCTTGCCAGAGCTACATTTCCAAGTCCTCGTTCATCCCGTTCCTTATAGAGGTCGTAGTAGACCTTGCCCGAACAGATTACAATTCTATCTACAGCTTCTAAATTCTCTATGGATTCATCCTTTATAAACGGCATAAACTTTCCCTCTGCAAGCTCTTCAACACTGCAAACCGCAAGTGGATGTCTCAGTAGACTTTTTGGAGACATAATAATCAACGGCTTTTTATACTCCTGTAAAGTCTGTTTACGCAGTGCATGGAAGTACTGAGTTGGCGTGGTAAGATTCGCAACTTGCATGTTATCTTCAGCGCAAAGCTGTAAAAATCGCTCAAGCCTTGCAGAAGAGTGTTCAGGACCCTGTCCTTCATAGGCATGAGGAAGTGTCATGACCAGTGCAGATTTTTGTCCCCACTTCGCTTCGGAAGCAGAAATAAACTGATCGATGATTACTTGAGCACCGTTTACAAAGTCACCAAATTGAGCTTCCCAAATTACCAAAGCATCAAGTTTGGCTGCAGAGTAACCGAATTCAAAACCAAGAGCGGAAAACTCACTCAGCAAGCTATTAAAAGGATAAAATGGTCCCTGTTCTTCGGCGAGGTTATTGAGAGGGATAAATCGCTGAGCTGTATTGGTACCGTGCAGTACCACATGTCGATGCGAGAATGTTCCACGCTCCACATCCTGTCCGGTTAACCTAATTGTTCGCCCGCTTTTAAGCAGAGAACCAAATGCCAGAGCTTCTGCAAATCCCCAGTCAATTTTTTTCTCATTATTTTGAGCTGCATCGGCTCGCTTAGCCAGTTGGCGCAGAAGCTTAGGGTTTGCGTCAAAGTTTTTAGGAACGGTATTCAGCTTAACAGCAATTTCCTTCAACTCATCAATAGAGTATGTTGTGACGGGAAATTCTTCACGCTCTTTTTGAGGTTCCTCGGTTCTGTCGAGCATTTTATCCGTCACCTCAAGAGCAGGTGAACTTTTTGCATTTTCGAATGCTTCATTAAGCAGATCGTCAAACTCATCAAAAATTGATTGAATCTCCTCCTCACTGAATTCACCTTTTCGGAGTAACTCCTTAACATAGATGTCTCGAACCGGATCATGATTGTCGATCTCTTTGTACATGCCGGGTTGCGTAAATGCAGGTTCATCGCCCTCATTATGGCCGTGCTTACGGTAGCAGATCAGGTCGATAACAACATCTTTCCCAAATTTTTGCCGATACTCAATTGCCAGATTCATAGCGTGAACGGCAGCCTCGGGATCATCTCCATTGACGTGGAAAATAGGTGCTAAAATCATTTTAGCCAGATCGGAAGCGTATTCTGTAGATCGGGCATCTTCGGGCAGTGTGGTAAATCCAATCTGATTGTTGATGATTAAGTGGATTGTACCCCCGGTTTCGTAGCCTCTCAGCTGCGACATGTTCAATGTTTCGGCAACAACTCCCTGTCCTGCAAAAGCAGCATCTCCGTGCATCAGTACAGGAACAATTTTCTTTTTGGCGTCCTCGTCACCTTCAAAGTGATCCTGACTTGCACGGGTTGCACCTTCAACCACGGGGTTTACGGCCTCGAGGTGACTTGGGTTTGGCAGCAGTTCAAGTTCAATAGCCTTGCCACTTTTGGTTTCATAAGCTCCCTTAGAGCCAAGGTGATACTTCACATCACCGGATCCCTGAATGGTGTCCGGATCGATATTTCCTTCAAAATCGGCAAATACCTTGCGGTAGGGCTTATTCATGATATTCACAAGAATATTCAAACGCCCGCGATGAGCCATGCCCAGGAAAAATTTCTCTATATCCTTTTCACCCGCCTTTTCCATCAGGAAATGCATCATCGGAATAAGAGTCTCAGCACCTTCAAGTGAAAATCGTTTATGGCCAATATATTTTTTGTGCAGAAACTGCTCAAAAGCTATCGCCTGATTCAGCTTATGAAGAATATCCTCTTTCTCTTCTTTGGATAAATTTGGGCTGTTAGTGGTCGATTCCATTGTCTCACGCAGAAACCTTCGCTCATTCAAATCGAGAAGATGCTTGTACTCGGCTCCAATTTTACCACAGTACGTATTTCTCAGGAGCTGGATGATGTCTCTCAGTTTTGCGGTCTTCTTGCCACCAAGTCCGTCACAGAAAAACTCTCGGTCTAAATCCCATAGTGTGAGACCATAGTAGTCAAGATCGAGCTCAGGACTTTTTCCCGGACCTGATCCTAGAGGATCCAGATCAGAGAGAACGTGTCCGCGCATTCGATACATGTTTATGAGTCTCCAAACTGCGATAGCACGCCGATCCTGTTCCAGGGTATTCGCTTTGCCACTCAGTTGTCCTTCATATTTATCCTCTCCATAAGGCAGCGGCTGATAAGGAATCTCTAAGTCGCGGAAAATGGTATCGTAAAAATCTTCTTCCCCGTTAAGCAGCTGGTGAATCTTTTGAAGGAACATTCCTGATTCGGCTCCCTGAATAATACGGTGATCGTATGTACAGGTCACAGTCATCACTTTGCTTACACCCAGTTGATTGAGCACATCCTGTGCCATGGACTGAAATTCAGCTGGGTAGTTGATAGCACCCGTTGCAATAATTGCACCTTGTCCCTTCATCAAACGAGGCACGGAAGAGACAGTACCGATCGTTCCGGGATTAGTGACGCTGATAGTTGTATTTTGAAAGTCTGAAACTTCCAGATTGCCGTTTCTCGCTTTCTTAATTAGTTCGGCATAGGCATAGAGGAACTCCTTGAAGTTCATCTTGTCCACACCTTTGATATTTGGAACCACCAGGTTTCTGGATCCGTCTCTGCTTTCAAGATCAATAGCAATACCAAGATTTACCTGACCCGGATGGACTTTGTAATGCGTGTCATCTTTTTGAGAGTAGTACGCATTAATACTCGGAAAATCTTTAAGGGCACGAATAACTGCCCAAGCAATAAAATGGGTAAAAGAGGCTTTGGGTTCGCCGCGCTTGAGCAAATGTGTATTTACAATAGACCGGTCTTCGTTAAGCATTTTAACCGGGAGAACACGCAATGAGGTGGCAGTAGGTACCTCCACACTCTCATCCATGTTATCTACGATTTTGGAAGCCACTCCTTTGATTTTCTCAAGTTCGGCCCCCTCAGGAATAGTCGGTTCAGCAGCGGGTTTTTTCTTCTTTTTTTCTTTGGCAGGCTCTTTCTTTGCCTCAGGCTCTGTTTTTCTCTCAGATTTAGCAGGTTTTTCGGCAGTCTGTTCAGGGGCAGGAATTTCGTTGCCATCAATTTGATCGAAGTATTTTCGCCAGTGATTGGGAACAGAGTCTGGATCGGCCTGATATTGTTCGTAAAGCTCTTCTACAAGAGCTGAATTGGGTCCAAATACAGATTCAAGTGATTTCAAAACAGCGAGTGTGTCTTTTGTTGAGTTTAAAAATGTGTATGGCAGATTGTTTGCTCAAATTAGCTTAATCGCTAAAAATAATCGTTTATCTGATCTATGATCACATACTCAAAATTAATTCAAGTGCATTACGATATGATAATGCAATATTAAGATGCTTTGAGCTTAAATTTTTTAATAAGTTCTTAAATTAACCATTTAGCAATTAAAATACGATGAATATCGCTTAGTTTTAAGACGTTAATTTGGGCTCAATTCCGGGTTCATCATAGTCATTTCATTCGTTATATTCAGTTTAAATAAATAACCAATCATTTAATGGCGCGCTTGAATTATGAGCAGTAAAAACAAAACAGAAACAGGGGCTGAGAACGTAACATGGGACCTTTCCGATCTTTACAAATCGCCGGAGGACCCTAAACTACTAGAGGACAAAAAGAAATTACTAAAAGAAGCTGATGAATTTGCGGATAAGTACCATGGACGAATTTCTGCACTATCGGCCTCTGAGTTTTCAGATGCGCTGAGAGCGTACGAATCTCTGATTCAGCGCGCAGGGAAAATAGGATCTTATTCGCATTTGATCTGGTCTACCAATACCGAAGATGCTAAACTTGGTAAATTATTACAGGAGGCCAACGAACTTGGATCCGAGCTCAGCCAGAAGCTTGTGTTTTTTGATGTAGAGTGGATGAAATTGGACGATAATCGTGCTGAGGAGCTGATCCACTCGGAAGAGCTTTTCCCATGGAAACACTATCTTCGTGTTTCAAGGATGTATAAAGATCACACTCTTTCAGAAGATGCAGAGCAGGTGATGAGTGCAAAGTCTGTAACCGGCCGGTCTGCATGGAATAGGTATTTTGATGAAACACTTGGTGCTGCCCGTTTCGAGTTGGATGGCGAAGAGATGACCGAACAGCAGGTGTTGAGTAAACTGCACAATCCTGACCGGGAGTTGCGTAAAAGGGCTCATGAATCTTTAACCGAGACGTTTACTGAACTTTCACGGTCGCTTACGTTCATTTTCAATACGCTGTTGGCCGATAAATATACCAACGATAAACTTCGTGGCTACGAAAGCTGGATCTCATCGAGAAATCTTTCCAATCAAACCGATAGCGAAACCGTAGAAGCACTGATTACGGCCGTAACCGGACGATATGAATTGGTTCAGCGGTACTACAAGCTCAAGAAAAAACTTCTGGGTGTTGATGAGATGTTCGACTACGATCGCTATGCTCCAATCGCCAAAAACAGGGAGACGATAAAATGGGACCGGGCAAAGTCGATGGTTCTGGAAGCTTATGGTGATTTTCACCCGCGTATGAAATCTATTGCCACAGAATTTTTTGATAAAAAGTGGATTGATGCGGCCATTCGTCCGGGAAAAAGAGGTGGCGCATATTCAGCAAGTACGGTTACAAATATTCACCCATATGTATTTATGAATTTTGACGGACAGCTCAGGGATGTGCAAACTCTGGCACACGAATTGGGTCACGGGGTTCATCAGTACCTGTCCAGAAAGCAGGGAGAACTGCAGTCATCTACGCCGCTTACAACAGCAGAAACAGCTTCCGTATTCGGTGAAATGCTTGTCTTTAATAAGCTGATGAACAACATAGATGATCCAAAAGAGAAATTGGCCCTGTTGGTCAGTAAAATTGATGACACTATTGCGACGGTTTTCCGGCAGGTTTCGATGAATCGTTTTGAAGACCGGATACACACTACCCGACGTGAGGAAGGCGAATTAACTACAGAAGATTTTTCCAGGCATTGGGTGGAGACTCAAAACGATCTTTACGGAGATTCAATCACCATTACCGACGAGTATAAATTGTGGTGGTGCTATATTCCTCACTTTTTACATACACCGGGATATGTGTACGCATATGCGTTTGGAGAACTGCTTGTTCTGGCACTCTATGATGCATATAAAAATCAAAAAAATGGATTTTCAGATCGGTATATTGAACTTCTTGAAGCGGGTGGTTCTGACTGGCCACACAATATTGTTGGCAAAATGGATATCGATATTCGTGACTCAGGCTTTTGGAACCGGGGTCTCGACCTATTTGAGTCTATGATCGATCAGGCGGAAGAATTGGCAGAAAGTCTCTAATAAAACAGATTTTGATGGACAATAAGCGAGAAGAAAAAGCACTCCTCGAATTTAAACACGCCTTGGAAGATATTATGCAGCTGTTGCGTAAATCAACGGAAGCAGATACGGTCTATATGTACTGGGTTAATCGTACCCGACAACAGTTTGTTTTGGAGACCAGTTCTACTATTCTCCCAAATGTGATGTTTAAAGACCGGATCGCTTTTGATGAGTACTATCTGGTTAACTTCAAAGAGATCGAAAATGTAGTACAGCTAAAAGTAGAAGAGGATTTTTCGGTTTCCGATTTGAGCCACTATCACGATCATGTGCCGGTTAGATTCCTCACGCTAATTCCATTTATCAACAATGGCGAAACCGTTGCCTTGACGGTTGTTGAGACTGAATTTCAGATCAATTTAACCGACTATGAAGATGTGTTAGCAGCGTATAGAAATGCACTTTTGAACTTACTGAATACCTACCTTGAACTCACAGATCTTTATGAGAGCGAAAAAGAGTGGGCGAGGTATGATGAGTCGTTAGAAAGCATTACTCCAAAGTTGCATAAAGCTGAGGTTCTAGAAGTAATGGCTGCGGAGATTCAGAAATATTTACGCTCCGGTGGTGTGTCAGTTGTTGCACGTGGAATGGATAGTTGGTGCAGTATTCTGAGGTCATCCAAATCACCCGGCTACCCAAAGCTGGGCCTGCTGATGGAGGAGAAAAGTGTTGCGTATGATGCTCTTCAGAAAGGCAGGGACGTTTTTGCGATTCATTTCAATCAAAATCCAAAACGCATATCCGGTGCGGAGACAAATACGGACGGCGCTACATATGCCATTCCAATTATGATTCACGACCGGCGCCACGCGGTGGTGGTAGCTTATGATAAAAACCCCTTAACATTCAAAGATTCTGTAAAGCATAAGCTAAAAAATCTGGTAAGGGTTGCATCACTATCCATTCAGATTAATCAGGGGAAAGTGGATGTAGATAAAGATATCCTTACAAGTGAATATGGTAATTTCATCCCGGAAATTTGGGAGCGAACTCTTGCCACTCAAATTAAAAGATTGGGGAGATCGGAAGAAAAGACCTGGTTTGGTTTTGTGACCATTGATAACCTGCAGGAGTTGCGATCCAGATTCAGACTTGAGGATTTAAAAAGGCTCCAGCGATCTGTCGTGAATATTCTCAACCCTGGCAGGAATAGTTCTTCAGGGTTAATTGGATTTAACTCAGATTACATTTACTCTGCAATTATAACCGGTAATGATGATCAGGCTTGTGAGAAGTGGATTGCAGCAGTCGATTCAAAATTGGAAGAGCCAGTAGAAATTCTGGGCGGACAGAAAATCAAACTTTCTCTTACATATGGGATGATAGAGGTTGAACCGAATAGCGGTGACCAGTTTGAGCAGATAAGACTGGCTAAAAGAAAACTTTCGGATGCCATGAATGGTAACCAAGCCCGTTCTGCCAGTAATTTTTAAATAAAGCCTTTGATTAGATGTCAAGATTTTTTGTAGTGGTAATTGATGGTTTAGGGATTGGTGCACAAGAAGATGCCGGTGAATATGGAGACAAGGGAACAAATACGTTAGGGCACGTTTTGGAGGCTACTGAAGTAAAACTCCCAAATTTTGAACGGCTTGGCCTTGGAAACATAGAACCGCTGAAGTCTGTGGATAAATGTGAT
>NZ_JAWLDW010000075.1:0-13334 GCF_041686455.1 Rhodohalobacter sp. | reverse complement strand
CTTGCCAAAAAGTTGATGGATGACTTTGCAGACAAAACCGGGATCAATAATAAAGACACAAGCAGCCAGGATCGGTATCTCTGGACAGATGCATTCGCTGTTCAAAATTTCCTTGCGCTGTCGTCCTTTTTTGATGATGACAAATACAAATATCTTGCGCGGAATCTGATTGGCCAAGTGCACGAAACTTTAGGACGATTTGCCCCGGAAGATTCCCGAAGCGGATGGATCAGTGGATTACCCGAAGAGGAAGGACAAAAACATCCAACCATAAACGGCCTCAGAATTGGCAAGGACCAACTTGAACGAAAAAAAACAGATCCGTTCGATCCAAGAAAAGAATGGGATCGGGATGGCCAGTACTTCCACTACCATACACGCTGGATTCATGCGCTTTTGCATGCTGCACAAAAACTTAATGACCGGAAGTTGATAACATATGCATCGGAGTTGAGCCTTGCCGGCAGGCATTTTTTAGAGAGCTCCGGCAATCAATCACGCCTTTACTGGAAAATGAGTGTTGACCTGAGTTATCCGCTGGTTTCATCCATGGGTGCACATGATCCGCTGGATGGATACTTGACTGCCCTGGAGTGCAAATTATTGACATCGAATGAAGAGGATTTCACTGAATATCTCAGCGATCTTGAATCTCTCTGCGGGGGAAAGAGCTGGCAGACAGACGACCCATTGGGATTGGGTGGTCTGTTATTGAATGTTGTCCGGTCCGCTGAGCTGAAACAGCATACAAAACTTCCGGAATCAGTACATCCACAAAAACTATACAGCGATGCTTTAACCGGATTAAAAGAATTTTCTAAGCGGGCAGATCTTGCATCTTCGTCCAGATTCCGACTCGCTTTTAGGGAGTGCGGACTATCGCTAGGCCTGCGGGTGGTAGACAATTATCAAGATAAACTTGCAGATACTGTTTCGGATTTAAAGGAGCTTGAAAAAAAGCAGAATCTCGCAGATGATATTGAACAATTCTGGAGCCAGAGTGAAAACAGAAAATTCTCAAATTACCGGGATCATCTGAATATCAATCACGTCAGTCTGGCATCCTCACTGCTCGCAGGCGTGGAATCAAATTTTTTCAGCACACCAGAATTTGAGTAAATATTTAACTTATTTATAATTACGAGGTGAGCACTATTTTCATCCGGTTCATCATACCCGATGCCTGATGGCTGTCTAAATGCTTCTTGTACTATTCAATTCGCACGTATTGGTAAGCAAATATCTGATAGTGACTTAAACTATATCCTCCTTTTTTATGTTGAGTTTTAAGAGAACCAAATCCTTGAAATCAAACATATCAGGTGATGAGTGACTTATTGCAAGTAAAACAAGAGATGATAGAAAGGCAGCTGAAAGCAAGGGGAATAGAAGATCCAAGAGTGCTGCAAGCGATGGGAAAAGTTCCAAGAGAAAAATTCATTCCAAAAGACCTTGTTGAATTTGCCTATAAGGACGCACCTCTTCCCATTGAAGAAGAACAAACGATTTCACAGCCTTATGTCGTAGCATTGGCCGCAGAAATACTTAATATCCAGAAAGACGATAAAGTTCTTGATATCGGAACAGGATCAGGTTACGCAGCTGCAGTGTTGAGTGAACTCGGGAAGGAAGTATACACTATAGAGCGTCACAAAACTCTGGCTGAAGCAGCTAGCAAACGCTTCAATCAACTGGGATATGATAATATCTATGTTCTTCATGGAGACGGAACGGAAGGCTGGCCGGAGCATGCCCCTTTTGATGCAATTAATGTTGCTGCAGGCGGGCCCAAAATCCCGGAAGATCTGAAAGACCAGCTGGCTGAAGGCGGGCGTTTGATTATTCCTGTCGGAAAAGAAATTAGGACTCAGCGACTTATTCTCACTACCAAAGAAGATGGTGAATTCGAGAAAAAAGATCTTGGCAGGGTCCAATTTGTACCGCTTATCGGTTCGGGTGGATGGCTGAATCGTGAGGCTAAGGAAGTTTCACCGCCCAAAAAAGAAAAGACCGCTAAAGAGCTAATTGAGGATGTTGCTGAACCTTTTAATAATCCTGAAGGTGCTAATCTTTCCCCTCTTCTTGATCGTATTGGGGAAGCTAGAGTTGTATTGATAGGAGAAGCCTCGCATGGAACATCCGAATTTTATCGTTTTCGGGAACAGTTGACAAGAGAACTTATTCAGAAGAAAGGATTTAATATTGTGTCTCTCGAAGCCGACTGGCCCGACGCGGCACACGTTGACAGATTCGTAAGAGATACAGACATTTCTTTGCCCGAAGAGGAGCCCTTCACACGGTTTCCCACCTGGATGTGGAATAATGGCGAGGTTCTTCGATTCGTAAAATGGCTCAGGAACTACAATGATGGTAAGTCCGAACAAGATGAAAAAACGGGAGTTTTCGGCCTGGATTTCTACAGTATGTTTTCCTCCGTAAAAGCCATTATTGATTATCTGGAAGATATAGATCCTAAACTTGCAGAGACAGCCCGCAACCGGTATGGATGTCTTACTCCTTACGAAAATAATCCGGCCAGTTATGGAGCAGCTGCTATGAGTAACGAGTACAAGAAATGTGAAAAAGATGTCACAGATATGCTCTATAAGATTTTAGCTCATCGCGTTGAAGAGACTGAAAAAGACGGAACCCGATATTTTGACGCCCTGCAGAATGCACGACTTGTTGCCAATGCTGAGGAGTATTATCGCAGCATGTACCTTAGCGCACAGTCCAGCTGGAATCTTCGTGACAGTCATATGTTCGAAACATTGAAGTCTTTGATGGATCACAGAGGCGCCGATGCAAAGGCTGTCGTCTGGGCTCATAATTCTCATGTAGGAGACGCACGAGCAACAGAGATGGGGGCTCGCGGCGAGCACAATATCGGCCAGCTTGCAAAAGAGGAGTTTGGAGATGAGGCCTACAACATCGGGTTCGGAACCGATCACGGCACTGTGGCTGCGGCTCACAACTGGGGCGACAAAATGAATGTAATGAATGTCCGTCCCTCGCCTGAAGAAACCATTGAAAATCTGATGCACCAAGTTAAGCACGATAATTTTATTCTCCCGCTGCATAAACAGGGGTATGAAAAACTAACTACTGAGCTTGAAGAGAGCCGGCTTGAACGGGCTATCGGCGTCATTTACCGACCTAAAACGGAGATGCAGAGCCATTACTTTCAGGCTTTCCTGTCTAATCAGTTTGATGAATATATTTGGTTTGATAAATCCCAAGCGATCAATCCCCTACCTCAGCGGAAAAAAGAAGAGGGAGTACCGGAAACCTATCCCTTTGGGTTGTAATCATTCGAGTCCATTCGTGTCAGGCGAAAATGTAACTTGGAACTAAAACAGAATAGATTCGCCTGGGAAGTACGCCGAACGGCCCGATCAAGCATTAGACAGTGCCGATAAGCTTTCCTACGCAAATAATTAATCACCAACGAAACTCTCTGAAAATGTCGTAAAAATTAACCTCCCCGGCTAAAAAAGACCTAACGGCTTTTTATGGAAGAGAAGTAGTAGCCCTTGCAGATGAAGAAGATTTTGATATGATGGTTTATCCATCTGAACTTATGCAGTCATGTATAATGTCGGAGTTTATAAAAGAGCCAATATCAGAGCAAGTAAACAATAATGGAGAGAGAATTTCAAAACCAAGATCCACCGATGAGATTGCTAAATTCGGTATGCAACAGCTGGAAAAACTGCCCGAAGAATTTAAGCGATTCGACAATCCACATGTCTTAAAATTAGGTTGTAGTAAGACCTTTAACAGCTCAGGAACAGTCCCATTGAACGCCACAAAGGTAAAGTTAGTTAATCTGCCTACTGCCTACTGCCTGATGAAACTTCACAATTCCGATCTCATGAAATATCTTGTCTGTTTTTTCACTTTTTTAATCGCTTCACCATCAGTATTTGCCCAGGATTATGCCCTTCAACAGCTTGAGGAGTCACCCCGTCACCATGAGTGGATTGAAGTTTCTGATGGTGACCGTACCATCCACAACTTTGTTGTTTACCCCGAAGTTTCAGAAGATGCTATGGCAGTTATTGTTATTCATGAAAATCGTGGATTGACCGACTGGGTTCGCAGTTTTGCAGATCAGCTTGCGGCTGAGGGTTACATCGCCATTGCACCGGACCTGCTTTCTGAGTTTAACGAAAATCATCAAAAAACCTCAGATTTTGAATCTTCCGATGCCGCCCGAAATGCGCTTTATGAATTGAATCAGGATCGGATAACGCAGGACCTGAAAGCCGTTCAGGATTATGTAACACAGCTACCGGCTTCAAATGGCAACATTGTTGTTGCGGGATTTTGTTGGGGAGGGTCGCAAAGTTTTCGGTATGCAACCAATGCAGACGGACTGTCCGCTGCTCTTGTATTTTACGGCAGTGCTCCCACCGACGGTGATCAGATCAGCCGGATTTCTGTTCCGGTCTACGGTTTTTATGGAGGAAACGACCAGCGCATAAATTCCACAATTCCCGAAACTTCCGATCTGATGCAGGAATATAACAAGGAGTATATCTACAATATTTATGAAGGCGCTGGACACGGTTATATGAGAACCGGCGATGCCCCTGATGCCGAACGGGCAAACAAAACGGCTCGCGACAGTTCCTGGGAGTGGATTCGAGATATTCTGTCAGATTTAGATAAATAGAGCAGGCTCTCTCATTTATTCATCAGCCAGCTCCCTCTTCTTTGACGTTGTACAGAACCTGCGGTATCATCCAGTTTTGTTTGAATGACCGGGTCTTCTGCCAATTCAATTTCTACTGTAAGCTCCTCTTCCATCCGGTTAAACCGAATTTCCATACGATCTCCCGGTTTGTTTGCTCTGAGAATTTCATCCACGCTTTCTACATCCGAAAGCAAGACTCCGTCAATAGAAACAATTTCGTCATTCCGGTTGATTCCAGCTTCATAAACCGGCGAACCGACAATCGCATTGGTTCGCAGCTTCCCAACACCGTTCTCAATAGCGATTGACGTGCCAAGCACAGCTTTTTCCGGATTCGCCTTTTCCAGACTGACTCCTGCCGTTTCTAAAAGCTGTTGATAATCCGGCAACTCACTATTATAGATGTAACGTTTGAAAAACTCATTTGAGAACTCCTCCCCGGCGTAATCTGAAAGTGCATCCCAAATATCGCGGACTGTATAGGGAATCTCATCCTTGCCGTATTTATCCCATACCAAACTCATAAATTCATCAAGATTGAGATTGTCATCTTCATTTCGGAGACTTAGATCAAGTGCGAGACCCAGAACACTTCCGTATGTGTAGTACGAGATGAACGTGTTTTCGCGGTTGGTTGGGTCCACTGATCGTGCTGCATCTACAAATGGCGCCTGATAGCTCATTTCAATTGGATTATGATAGTTTCTGCCCGGTGAGTTTGAAACATAATTAATCCCGCCTGCAAGTCCCTCCACATACTCTTGTTCTGATATAATGCCGGCCCGAACCAATGTCAGGTTGGTATAATAACTGGTGAATCCTTCTGCAAACCAAAGCTCACCGCTCATGTTTGCTTCTTCAAAATCAAACGGTTCAAGAGAAGCAGGACGAATCCGCTCTACATTCCAAACGTGGAAAAATTCATGCGCTATCGTGCCGATCCGGTAGTTACCCAATTCCTGATCCATCGGCTTTGAACCGGTAACTATCGTTGAATTTCGATGCTCCATACCGTCACCGCTTGCGTTGGGCATATAGCAGTTTAGAAATGTGTACTCTCCGTAATCAAACTCCGGCAACTCCCCGAACACATCACGCTGTTGCTGAACAATGGCCATCACGTTCTCAAAGTACATATCAACCTCTTCATCTGAGGCATGAGTATGAAGTGCCATCCGGATATTCTGTCCGTCCACTTTCTGTTCTCGAAGATGAAAATCGGCAATCTCTACCGGGCTGTCTAGAAAATAGGCTAAATCCGGTGCATAGAATTTATTCCCTTCCAGATGTTTCAGCTGAGTGGCTACTTTCCAGTTTTGATCAAAGTCTGTATTAAAGGTAATTTCGATGGGTCGGTGTTCATAATCTCTGGCCCAGGCAAACGTCGCCGGCATATTCAGATGGGCATGGACTTCGTCAACTTGTGAATAGGTTCCGTCTCCCCTGTTCGCAAAAAGTGTGTATTCAAAACGAACAGTTCCATTATGGCCGCTCACATTCCATTGGTGTGGATTCGGACGTGTTACATTCAGTTCATTCCCATCTTCATCATAAGCTTTCACATTATAGACATTCTTGGCGAACTCATGAAGAGCGTAGCGTCCGGGCGAAGTTCGGCTCATCCGGACCTCCAGCACTTTCTCTTCCAGATTATCGAAATAAACGGATATTTTCGCCTCGTGATGTACCGCATTATCAAAAGAAATTTCGTATTTCGTTGCCGTTTGGGAAAATCCTAGTGCGTATACACAAAGAGTGAGAAAAGTTGTAAGTAACAATCGTTTCATAGGAAGTGATTTTTCTTTCTTGTTTTGAATATTAATCGAACTTTTTAACCTGATTTTGATTATTAAATAATAAAGGAAAGAGCGCCCTGAGAAAAGGTAAAATAACAGGGGAGCGTTTATTTAATTATTAAGAAAACCAGTGGACACCCCTCTAAATCTCCCCTTTATAAGGGAGACTTTTATTCTATCTTTTTAATAATTCATTCATCGGATTGTGATATTTGGACTTTTAATTAGTCTTAAAATAATTGATCCAACCAAAAAAGGCGGAATTAGTACAGCCCGCCTTTCCGGTCATATTTTTGATCTGTTTTATTCAAAATCTGTAATTAGTACTTCAGATGGTTCTCTTACCTGCCGAAGCCGGTCAGCGGTTGCTTCGATACCTCGCATTACCCGCAACATATTTTCGCCGGCAATTTTCCGGAGATCTTCCTCACTGTAGCCTCTTTTTAGGAGCTCTGCAAAAAGATCCGGATAGGTTGACACATCCTCAAGGCCGTCTGGAAGAGAAGAAACCCCATCATAATCTCCCCCAATACCGATATGGTCCACACCAACTTGATCACGGATATGGTCGATATGATCGGCAACCTGTTCCAATGTGGATTTAGGCATCTCATTTTCATCCGACCACTCTTCCAACTTTTCACTGACGATATCCGGCTGTCCCGGGTAAAGGGATTCCAGTTCTGCCCGGTAACCGCTTCGTTCGGCATACCACCGGCGAAGTTCTTCTGAGGTAAACGACTCCACAAATGTCACCATTACAATACCGTCTTTTCCAGGCAGTAGCTGAAGCACTTCGTCAGGCACATTTCGGGGATGGTTATTGAGTCCTCTCGCATTGGAGTGAGAAAACATCACCGGTGCTTCAGATACGCGGATGGCATCTTTCATAGTAGCCGGAGTAACGTGTGAGAGGTCCACAGCCATGCCCAGCCTGTTCATCTCTCTTATAACTTCTTCACCAAACTCACTCAGCCCGTCATGTTGTGGGTCATCGCCGGCAGCATCGGCCCAATCGAGAGTTCGACTGTGCGTAATGGTCATATATCTTGCACCCAGATCATAAAACATGCGAAGTGTTGCAAGGGAATTTGAAATAGAATGACCACCTTCCATTCCGATGAGGGATGCAATTTTTCCATCTGCAAAAATTCGCTCCACATCATCTGCTGTATAAGCCATTTCGAACTCGTCCGGATACTTTTCAGCCATACGGTAGACAAAGTCAATCTGTTCCATGGTGCGTTTTACGGCTTCATCTTCCGGAATACCCGCCGGTACGTACACAGACCACCATTGCGCTCCCACACGCCCCTCATTCAGCCTTGGAATATCGGTGTGCATAGGATTTTCAAGCTGGGTTGTGTCGTAAAAATCGAGTTCGCTGAATTTGTATCCCACGCGATTGCGATACTGATAAGGAGCATCGTTGTGTCCGTCAAAAAGAGGTACACTTTCCAGAATTTCAGTTGCCTGCTGACGGTACTCATTACGATCCGTTTGTGCAGATAGTGAAGCGCAGCCCATAAACAGAGTTGCTGTGAGTAATATTGCGATTAGTTTTGTAGTATTTTTGAGCATATGATTTCGATTGATTTAATATTTCATACTAAAATAATGCTTCTGCTGATGAAGACAAGCCTCAAAACAATCTATTACAATTCCGTTTCTTCAAACGATTCGTAAGGCACGGTTGCTGTCCGAACCCTGATGAGCGGATCCGTTTGTGTCCATGCTACTAACAAGCCTTCATAGAATGCCTTCATTTGTGGGAAACCACTGGATCGTGACGGTGACGTAACACCTACAGTAACAGTATTTTTCACACTTCCCTTAGGGGTCACTTCCGTTACTACTACATCACCCACATCGCCACGATGACGCAGCCAGCTCACATAGAGTGTACCGTTTTCTAGCATGGCTAAATCAACGCGACCTGTTGAGTGATCCCCGGCAATCAAAATGGGCTCTCCGAATGTTTCCCCGCCATCATCAGACCGAATTAGGTACGTCCTTGATTCATTCTCTTCCATGGTATACCAGGCCACAGCCACCCGGTTTCCATCAGCAACAATTTTGGGTCCATTTACAGGGCAAGCCCCAATTTCCCACTGATCATCATAAACAGCTTTTGGCTCACTCCATTCCCCCGTTTCCGGGCTGTATCGCGAGATATAGATATCCCGGATTTCATCTTCAGTACGATCGCGATAAACCGCAAGAAATCCGTCCTCCGTTTCTACCAGGTCAGTTGGGCAGCAATCACAAACAGAATCATCGATCAACCTGCTTCTTAAAATTTCACCTTTCCTGTTAATTTCGGCAGAACGAAGTGTCATGGATTTCTCCATATCCTCGTACTCACCATCAGCTCTTCCATCCGTATCTCTTCCATCCAGCCAAATAGCCAGAATACGATTCTCATCAATCGGGCGCATACTCACAAACCCATGCTCTGTTGGTGTATTATCCCGGTGAGGTGTCACCGCATCCCCCCATCGGTTAGAATCATCCTGAGGAAAAGCGACCTGAACGTGATATGCGTATGGCCCGCCTTCAACTTTCCGAAGCCAATGTGCCGCCATTACCTCTCCGTCAAAGCCAGTAATTGAAGGATGATCTGCCCAGTTAACGAAAAAGTCTGTCCCCACTTTAATTGTACCGGGCCTTGTCCACTGCCCACTTTCAAAGGTGGAATATTGAAAAGCGAACATCTCCTCCTCAATACCCATCAGCCAGCTCATATAAATTTTCCCGCTCTCATCCTGAGACAAATATGGATAGCGTGATCCGGTTTCTGCAGGGCTCGTTATAGCAAATTCATAAAGAGGTTGCTGCAGTTGATCTCCATTACATGAGATCATAAACAATAAAAGAATAGCCGCGCTGATACGTAACAATAACTTCATTTGAGAATAATTTAAATCAGATCAGAATGATTGGTATTTTTCATGCTTAAAATAACTTTGAAAGGCCTAACATCCTAAACCGGTTCAGGCGCCGAAAACCTTTTTTATGAGTACTATTCACATCTATGCTTCAACTCGATAAGATTACCCTTTATTTTGGCGACCGTCCGCTTTTTGACGGAATTTCTGCAACCATTAATCCCGGTGAACGAATCGGTCTGGTTGGTCCTAACGGTGCCGGAAAATCCACACTTCTGAAAATTATTGCAGGAGAACAGGAAGCAGACTCCGGAAGCGTAAATATGAGCAACAGCGCAACTGTAGGCTATCTCCCACAAGATGGTGTAGATCCGGATCCGGAGCTGACGGTCTATCAAGAAGTTGAACAGGCTTTTTCAGAGATATTATCACTGCGGGAAAAACAGGAGCAACTTCAGCATCAACTTGATATGTTAGATCCTGAATCGGATGAACACGAACAAACTCTGAATGAATTCGGACAAGTGCAGTACCAGCTGGAGAATATTGGCAGCTATTCGCTTCAGGCAGACATTGAACGAGTGTTGATGGGGCTTGGCTTCAATGAAGAGGATTTTTTGCGATCCACAACAGAATTCAGCGGCGGGTGGCTGATGCGTATCGCTCTGGCAAAGTTACTACTGAGACAACCTACCTACCTCCTGCTTGATGAGCCGACAAACCACCTCGATATTGAGTCGCTGCAGTGGATTGAATCCTTTTTGAAAAATTATGACGGTACAGTCATCATTGTTTCTCACGACAGGGCTTTCCTGGATTCTGTAATAAAACGTACTCTCGCACTGCGCAGAGGAAATTTGGATGATTACGCCGGAAACTTCAGTTTTTATGAAAAGAAATATGCAGAGGAACAGGAGCTTTTAAAAAAGCAGTACGAAAATCAGCAGAAAGAGCGGAAACAGACTCAGGAGTTTATTGATCGATTCCGTTACAAAGCAACCAAAGCCAAGCAGGTTCAGAGCCGAATCAAGCAGCTGGAAAAGATGGAGGACATTGAGCTGGATGAAGAGCAATCTGAAATTTCATTTAGCTTTCCTCCAGCGGAGCGATCGGGCCAGGTTGTTTTAAAACTCAGGGATTTGGTTAAAAAGTATGATGATAATACTGTATTTGATGGGATCGACTACGAAATAGAGCGAGGCGATAAAATTGCGGTTGTGGGCCCAAATGGAGCAGGTAAGTCAACTCTCATTCGAATACTGGCCGGTATTGAACCGATCACATCAGGTAAGAGAGAGGGCGGTTACAATGTTACGGCCGGATATTTTGCACAGCATCAGGCTGAAGAGCTGAATCCTAAAAACAATGCGCTGGAAGAGATGCGTCTGGCCGGATCGGGAGAAAATGACACGCGCTTAAGAACGATACTAGGTTGCTTTCTTTTTGTAGGGGATGATGTTTTCAAAAAAGTAGGTGTGCTTTCCGGCGGTGAGAAGAGTCGCGTGGCACTGGCAAAGATGCTGCTAAACAGCGGTAACTTTCTCATTTTTGATGAGCCGACAAACCACCTGGATATGCAGTCTAAGAACATTCTTCAGCAGGCATTACAGCAGTACGAAGGAACATTGATGATTGTATCTCATGATCGGGATTTTCTTGATCCGATTGTCAACAAAACCCTTGAAGTTCAGCCGGGCTATATTAAAACGTGGTTGGGTAATGTGAGCTACTACCTCGACAAAAAACGGGAAGAACGTGAAACAGAAGAGGACAAAACGGCAGTACAGAAGTCAGAAAAAAGAAAAAATTCGGGTCCGACCGAAGGAATGAGCCGAAAAGAACAGCGCCGGTTTGAAGCAGAGAAGCGAAATACTTTATCAAGAAAAGTGAAGCCGCTTAAAAAACGCCTGCAGGAATTTGAAAATGCCATTGAAGAACTCGAGGAGAGAAAGATGGAGATTGAAGAGCTGATGGCGGACCCACATTTTTACGATGACGAAGATCGTGTAAAAGAGATCTCTCTGGAGTATGAAATGGTAAAGGCAGAGTCGGCTGAAAAGATGGAAAAATGGGAAGAGATCGCCGGACGTATTGAGCACATCGAAAACTCTTTTGATCAAGAGTATAAAGCTTCTATCTCATAGATATGAAGCTCGCCATCCTTCAGCCGGTATTGATTCCCGACCTGCACGATCTCGCCACCATGCTCTCGGTTGATCAGATTGTTTTTGAGGATAGTGAGCAATGGTCAAGAAAAGGCAGAACGCACCGGGCATTGATCCGAACACCGGAGGGAACCGACTACATCTCCCTGCCGGTAATGACCGCCGATAAGAAAAAGCCCATTCACGAAGTCCGGATAGATCACGGCCGAGACTGGATGAATCCTCTTCTTCGCTCGTTAAAATTCAACTACAGCAATAGCGTCTATTATGATTTCTATGAACCGGAAATCCGCGCCGATATCGAGATGGGTCACAATTTCGAGTATCTTCTTGATTTTTCACTCTTTTTGAGAAAACGCCTGTTCCAATTTCTGGAACTGGAAATTTCAGCGAAAATCGATTTTTCAAGCGGAATGGATGAGTACACCTCAGATCCTGATGAATTGGCGAAGCAGCTGGGGGCAGATATCTATTTCCAGGAACATGATGCGCGTCACTATCAGAGACAAGGTAAAAACAGAAGCAAAATAGATTTCACCCACCCTGAGTACCGGCAACATTTTGATGGCTTCGAACCATGGTGTTGTTTGTATGATCTGCTGTTTCAGTACGGCCCGGAGAGCTACCGAATATTTGAAGAGTTGCTTTAAACTACTCGTGGCACGTCTTCAGGTCGTGCCACGATTATGTCGGATTTTGTTAATTCAGAATATCCAAACTCCGGAGGAGTGGCCTGTTATTAGCATAGCATGCAACATATCATAAATGGCTCCATCGGAGCCACCTGTATTTTCAATTCGAAAAATACGGTTCCGGATCCACGGATAGCTGACTGTGAATAGCATCTCTAAAATTTTCAGCATTTTTTAGCCCCTTCATTCTTTTTGTCCGAATGCCAATCCCAAAAATTGTTACAATACCTGTATCCAGCCATTTATTTGACCAGTATTGACGGAGAGTCACATGTTCAATTTTATCGACTGGGATACTCTCTGTTCGTAAATAATAATACCCCGAAACGATTGCCAGGCGCTCGTTTGTCAGGATGTACTCTCTATAAGTCCATTTGAAATATCCCATGGCTATCCAAATAAGCGATACAGGTACGAAGAAAAAAGTCATAGCATTTGATGTTCCTGCTGCGACCGTAGTTGCAACTATATAAATTGCAAAAACCACTCCTCCATAAAACATAGATGGATGAAAATTGCTCCTGAACAATATCTCCTCTCTTTCATTTTTTTCGAACTCTTTATGAATCATAATTGGGTGATTTATTTATAATCACTCATGGCATACCTTTGAGTCGTGCCACAAATCAGTAACCTACCTCCTAAAAATCATTTGATCTACGGAATACTTCCCCGGCCCGGTTAAGAAAAGAACGATAAAACTGATCAGAAAAAACAGACCCAATTCTTTATCACCGAATGGATCACCGGCGTGTGCAATAAAAACAGCCACTATCATAGCAATGATCAAGGGGACTAGAGAAATTCTTGTCATTAAACCAATCAAAACCAAAAATGCGCAAATTGCTTCAGCAAAAGTGACAAGAATCAGAGAGGTGGTCGAGCCTATGCCGATGGGGTCGTCAAAACTGAAATCCCCTTCCAGAACCCTTAGTAATTTTGGTATACCGTGGGTGAGCATCAAGGACGCCGTACCGATTCGAAGGAGTAGAATAGCAGCATCAGGACCGACAAATTCATCAAGGTTAAGAGAAAAAAGTTTTTTAATCATGATCTGTTTTGGTTTTAATAAAATCTGAGCCCTAAATAATCTT
>NZ_JAWLDW010000200.1:0-3067 GCF_041686455.1 Rhodohalobacter sp. | reverse complement strand
CAAGCTCTTCCATGGTAGCGTCTAAATCAATTGTACCCTCCGCGACCTGAATTCCGTATAGTGCACTGAGAAAACTCTTGCGTATGGAGTGACATCGATATTTGTAATCCAGATCACCCCAAGAATCCACAACTTTTCCTTTATGAATTATCATAATCGAGGCTGTATCCAGCTCGTCGGTCAATTCACGGGCTTTTTGCAATCCTTCCATCGACCATCCATACGTTTCCGGATTGTCCATCACTTCCCACTCACTGCCCGGGAAAGCCGTTTCATCACTACTATCTCCGGCACATGAACCGAGAATAAACAGTAATAATAAAGCAATAGTTAAGCTTTTTGATAAGATTCTCATGGCAGGTGTGTTTGTATGTGAATTTTGATGTTAGACGGCGGATTAATTTTCACGAGGATCATAATCCGGATTCCCGAATGGGTAATATTCTTCGATATCTACATTCTGATAATCCAGAGCGTCTAACCGAACCGTTCCGAACCAATCACCGGGTGCATCTACAATATGGATGGTCTTTGCATAACCGGTCTCATCAAAACCTCTTCGGAAATGAACTCTGCTTTTCAATACAAATACATCATAGTCGTCGGGGTTAACCGGTCCAACCTGTGAACGGTCAGGAGTGGAATTCTGCTGATATCCCGGAGCGAGCAACAGCATATTACCCTCACCAAAAGCGATTGCAGCGGCTTTATCGTATCCCCATTGAGATCCTCGCCAAACGAGTTCTCCCTGAATCCGAACAGGCTCACCGGCTTGTTCTCCGGTATAGCCGCCAACTTCCATATCAAAAGAGTCTCCGGGCTGTAAATCCTGCTCCCAGATTGCCTCCAGCGTGGGTTCATCTGTCAAAGCTGATATTATAAATTTACTCACACCCTGATCTATCAACTCTCTGAGTGTCCAGGTAGCGTCACCCGGCCGATCCCAGTAGTCGCCAAGTACAACCGGAGTTTCGCCTTCAGCTATAGCTTCACGGGTCATTCGCACAGCCTCTTCGGGTGATGGGTACTCTCCATGAGCCCATTCACTTCGTACACGCCAGATATATTCTGCCATATCGGTGGCAATTTCGTCAGCGAGTTCCTGGTCGTTGTTTGTCAAAACATGGATACTGGTTCCAACATCAGGAACATCCGACCATGGGAATCCCAGGAATACATTTACGTATGCACCGGGTTCTCTGTCTTCCCAGCGGCGGGCTCGCTCCATAACGTCCATGATGGGAGACTGCCCCGTCCACTGAAGAATAGTGGCTGTTAAAATTGGCGGGGTTCGCGTGGCTGTTGCCGGTTCATAGTTGCCCTGCATCACATTTCGCAAATATCTTGATGCTCTTTGACCTTGACGATATGCATCATAGTGCGGGAAACGTTTGGTTACAAAAGCGCCATCGGCATACTCTAAAAACTGCTCATCCTCGTTACCGTGGAGGTCAAAGGATCCAACAATCGGAACATCAGGACCAACCACTTCCCGGAACCTCTTTGCGATCTCTGCTTCCGGCCGGTCGATATTGCGAACAGCCATTGCGCCATGGAGTGACAGGAATACACCATCAACCGGCATTGCTTCCTTCAGGTCCTCGATCATCAGGTTTACAAAATGATCAAATGCCTCTTCCTGATTCCAACTTCTGGATGTTCCGCCAAAAACACCTCTCGGTGTTGATAGGCCGATCAGATTCATATCACTCAGTTCCTTCGACTGTGCTACAAATCCCCGCATGTAGCTGCTTCGGCTAAAAACATCTTCGCCCGTAACCGGTTCTCCCTGATATGTCCAGTCTTCAACTCCGGGATCACCGCCGGGGCAAAACGTGCAGGTTTCGTGGGAAAACCTCACAACTGCCACATCATATGTATCTTTATTTTTTTGATATTCACAGGATGAAAATGCGAACAGTGCAATACTCAAAAAAACCAGTTGAGAACCAAAACCTTTAGTAAGAACCATTATTTTAGATTTATTTTGAGTGCAGAAGGACTTCTCTATTTAAAAAACATACTCTTCTATCTGAACCATAATTGCTTTTGAGAATGCTTTTGCAAAAGCATTTCGGCTCTCATCGCTATCTCGCACACCGCTGAAATTTGCTTCAATTTGCCAGCCAAATACATCCGAATAATCATCAGAGGTGTACCTTCTAGTGTTATAGCCTCCGTTAAAGTAGGCCTCCCCGGGATAGGGAAACGGATCTTGCATGCTCGGTACAGCTGGTACCCCTTCATTTTCCATGATGGTTCCAAAAGCGCGCTCTCCTGTCAACAAATCCTGAAATTCTATCTCCGGATTTGCAGAAATCAGATTTTTAAATGAAGACTTTTCAGACAGTCTATCAGTCTCCTCTGATCCTTCATAGCTTTCACGAAGCTCCTCGTTACTTAGCAAATAGCCCAGCTCCAGCCGCTGAATTTCATGCCCATGTCCGTGGAGGTCGATAAATATCACTCGGCCATACTCCTCTACTGCAGACTGTATCGCTTCTTCGATCTTGCTGTGATATACCTCCCAAACATCCTTGCCAAGTTCATGTCCACATGTTGCCAGCTCAACATCCCGGTTCAGGTCAATTTTTCTTCTATGAATTAAGGCAGATACAACATAAGGCTCAACGCCAAAATCCTGTTTCATTTGATATTTGATCTCGTCAGCCAATTCAGTCGTATTTGTGTCTCGCACGGTTGTGATGCCCGAACAGCTTCGATCGGGGATTTCATTTGGAGTGAGGGTACCTCCATGAGGCGCACTGATGACAAGGGGTATATCTCCGGTTGAAACCTTCATCATGTCGGAGATTTCAAACTCCTGCACCGGAATCGTTTCCGAATCCTGTTCTTCTGCATCATCACACTGAATAAAAAAGAGAGCAGACACAGTTAGTAATCCAAGCAAATAAAGGCGGGCATGTTGAACAACATTCATTTCATTAAGCATAAATAAATTTGTAAGAAGTTAGTATTATCAAAAAAATAGTAAGCATCCCTCTGCTAAGGAGGGATGCTTGAATTCATCATATCATTTTACATGAACATCCAGCCAGTCGACCCA
>NZ_JAWLDW010000199.1:0-3097 GCF_041686455.1 Rhodohalobacter sp. | reverse complement strand
ATTTATTCCTGTTTCAAAATTGGCCCCACGGATTTTTCGATCAGTTATTCCTGATATCTGTTGAGCATCTTCGAACCGTTCTATATGAAGGTTGGTTTGAGCGGATGCTATTGTGGTTTCTTTTATGTTTGAAACTTCATGATCTGCTATCGGTTCTTCCATTTTTGAGGAATCGTCTTCATCTTTTACAGATTCTCTGTCCACACTTGTGTCTGGAATTCCGGAGATCATGGGAGGCTCTGTAATTTCGGATTCTGTAGGCGGGCCCTGCTGCTCTGCGAGTTCGTTTAAACGACTGTAATTATCGAATGTAAAATAACCCAGCATAATTATGATCAAGGCTGATGCAGCGGCCATCCAAACCAGTTTTTTCCTGTATGCAATATGAGCATCCTTCAGGTCTAATTTTTGTTTCATCTGGTCCCAATCCTCTTCCCTGAAAGCAATGTCGTACTCTTTTGCCTTTTTTTGAAAAAGCCTGTCTAGTGGATCGTTATGATTTTTATTTTCTGGCATTGTAATTTGGCAGTGTTAAATTTTTTTCCAAAATCGACCTTAGATTTTGTTTCGCTTTAAAAAAATTTGATTTAGAAGTGCCCTCCGCTATATGGAGCTTCCTGGCAATTTCTTTATGTGTGAAACCTTCTATTACATAGAGATTAAATATTGTTCTGTAAACCGGAGAAAGAAGCTGAACCATCTCTATCATTTCACGGTATGTTATCCCGCTGATAATTGATTCATCTTCCGAAATACTGTTTTCTTGTAAATCAACTACAGGACGTTCTTTCTCTTTTTTGGTTTTATGATAATGGTTGATAGCCGTGTTGATCAGAATTCTACGAAACCACGGTTTGAATGGCCGGTTGAGATTATATTCTTTGATATTATCATACACTTTCATAAATGCATCATTGAGGATTGCAGCAGCTTCATTTCGCGTATCTGCGTATCTCAACGTTATACTCATGCCGTATGCATAGTACATCTCGTAAAGCTCTTTCTGGCTTTTCCTGTGCCGCTTTCGACAACCTTTGATAATCTTTTTAAACAAGATTTATTGGTTCCTCCGGGGAGTAACAGTTCAGAAAACAGTTTTCAATACCATCTATTTAGCTATATAGCAGGTAGTTGTAAAGAGTTGGCTTCCTAATTCTAATTCATTAAATATCATTCAAAGCCCAAAAACCCTGTGAATATTAAAACCGAAGCGAAAGTCACCTTCAAAAAACCGATCACGATTATTTGCCATCATAAACTGCTCTCCGTGCCATTGTGAACTGGTAAAGAAGATCTGAAAAATGTGGCCGCCCGTATTAATATTAAGTGCTGCTCCCAGTGCATTATGTGTACCGGTGTATCGCTTACCTAAGACAGGTAAATATTCTGTGCTGATCGAAAATCTTTCATTTAATTCATATTGGCTTAGTATACCAATTCCGAATAATTGGTTTTGATTGCCGGGTGAAATATTGTTGAAATGTGCTGCCATAGGGGTAAGCTGCAAACTGAAACGATCAAACTTCTTTGCAGCCAAAACGGATACCAGGTAACTGATCCTGTCAGAAAATTCAAGTCCGACGCCTGAAAGAGTGCTGATGCCGGATGAAAACTTTATGGCCAGATCAAATGGTATATCTCCTGAAGTGGACTGTCGTAAAATGTTATATTTACCCCTGAAATCGACAATTTTATTGAAAGTCATTCTGCCTATACCAAGAGAGAATCGATCAGTAAATCCGTAGTCGAGCCCAAGTCGTGTATTTGCACCGTCATCAAGTCCGAAGAAACGGTCTATTCCACCTCTTAAAGGTCCGAATATGTGGGCTATGGTCGAATTCAGATTTCCTGCTGACAAATTTCGTACTGTGCTTACTCCTATAACGGATGAAGCCCAGAATATATCGCTCACCGGTTCATCGGTCTGAACACGTTCTCGGGGTATCTGTGCTTCAGAATACTCAAAATTTGCAGTGACTAATATGAAGCATAGAAGTATTCCAAAAGGTATCAGTTGTTTCATGAGGCCTTGGTTTTATGATTTATAAATTCTCTCTTTCCCTGGGCTTGAGTGTAGCCTCAAGAAGTATTTTCTGCTCCTCATTCACCTTGTAAAACAAAATGCCGGGAGGTTCAATATTGTAGTCATCCAGGTTCAGAGTCCAGGATGCCTCCAGTGTAAGCTGGTCGCCGTTAACCTGAATATTACCATCGATTTTTACCTTCCGGGTTACTCCTTTGATTGTAAAGTCGCCGTTCACTGTAACTTGCTGTTTCTCGGTTGTATCCATATCAAACATGGATTCAAGTGAACCTGTAAATTCTGCAAAAGGATACTCATCGACGTTTAACGTACGGTACATATCCCTGTCGCGACGGTCAATTCCGGTTTTAAGAGTATTCAGATCCAGATAAAAGTCTACCATATTTTCTTCAGGATCAATCATCCCGGTAAGATGTTCAGACTCTCCTGTGAAACTGTGAAGGGGTACGCTGGATTCGAATTCTGCATACCCCGATTCGGTCATGTAGATTACGTCCTCAGTTACCTGTTCTGAAGGCGGAAACTGCATCAGTAATAGGAGAAGAAGAAAATAGAACACTGTTATCCGGTTAGATTGAATATTCTGCGGTTGAACCAAGAACGATAATCGGTAGCAGCTCAGCCGTTATCAATAACCGTTACAGTAGCTGTCATTCCGGAATGGGGTCTGCAGAAATAGTCGAACTGGCCTACCTCATCGAATGTGTAGGTAAATGTATCACCGGGAGATAAATTTCCGCTGTCAAAAAGTTCGTCATAAGTTCGGTTAGAACCACTGGTAACGGTATGCACTTCACTGCTTTTATTTTCCCATGTAACAGTTGTACCTACTTCTACTTCAAGGTTACCCGGATTGAATGCACGCCCTTCCATCCAAACTTCATCCGGAGCCTGTTGGGTGCCTCCGTTATCATCTCCATCCCCATTTCCGACATCGGTATCCGTAGTGCTGTCACTACACCCTGCAAGACCAATAAAAACTAACATCATTAACAGAATGATAAGTGGTGGTTTACTCTTTGATAGTATGTTTCTCCAGGCATTTGTATTTGA
>NZ_JAWLDW010000074.1:0-13661 GCF_041686455.1 Rhodohalobacter sp. | reverse complement strand
GCCATGGATCCGGACTCCAGAAGTAGTATGCTGATTAATGAATCCTATAATGACTTGACCGATTTTAACGGATATATTAACGTACATGAAAGTCCGACAAATCTTGGAGCAATTTTGAGCCAAGGTAACATCGGTTCTAACGCCGGAAGCGGGGACGGCGGCGGTGGAGGAGGCTACTAACTCATAGTTTCACCATTTTAACAGAAATTTTAAAAACCGGTCTGTTCCATACAGGCCGGTTTTTTTTTTTTGGTTTTTATGCCCATACATTCTTTTTAAAAATTATGAACATATAGACTAAACGAATTTATGATGAGCCGGCTAAATCGGATGGCTTCCGAGTTTTAACGGAACACGGAACGGCTCTGGCCGCGGGGCGTGAGCAAGGAGAGGGCAGCCCTTGATCGATGGATGAAGGGAGTGGCGCCAAGTCACGAATTGAGAAAATGGTTCGATCACGACCCGGAAAAGTGGCAGGAATTCAATGAAAGATACCGGAAAGAGTTATTCGGCTCCGAGGCAGTTGAGGAACTGTTGGATCTGATTAAACAGCACGAAACGGTAACCATTGTCTACGCCTCCAAAGATCAAGCACACAACAGCACGATGGTGCTGAAAGAGTTTCTGGAGGATTTGTTAAACAACTAAACTCAATTTGAATCGCATCGAATGAAGCAGAGGTCTATTTCACAAATAACATTTTATTTGTCTTTACAACATTTCCTGCTGTGAGCTGATATATGTAGACTCCGCTTGCCAAATTGCTCGCATCAAATGTGGTTGTATGCTGACCCTCGTTTTTTGGTCCATCTTCAAGAGTTGCAACGTGCTGGCCCATCAAGTTATATACAACCAGACTAACTTCGGCCGCTTCGGGCAGATAGTACGCAATCTGAGTCGTGGGATTAAATGGATTTGGGTAGTTTTGATAGAGTATATACTCGGACGGTTGTTCTTCATCATCGGGTTGGTCGCTTTGGTAACCGATTCCATCATAATACCAGGTATAGCCCGAGGTGCCATCACCCCCCGTTTCAGGGTCGAAAATGAGAGCAATGCTATTATAGCTAAAATCAGAGTTTGCATCTGAGAGGTCATAGGTTAACTCCACCCATTGTTCACTGACGGGTATGGATTCACTAGCCTCAAAATACTGTTCAGGATTTTCTGAATTCTCAATTCTAAAAAGCAGTGTGCTTCCGTCACCCGGAGCCCAGACCATAATGGTAAAAGGTTTGGTAATGTCAATCTCTTCCGAGAGGGTTAAATGACTTCCTCCCATGTTTTCGCCCTCATTTTTCACCATCCTTGCTACCTGGTCCGATTGGTTGTCTACGTTTTGATCCGGGTTAGCTACTACGGTACTGACCGCGCCGCCGAAATTTGTAAATACATTTTCCCAGTTGACATCATTGTTATCAAATTCGACGGGCAGTGCTAATTTTTCAATATCATCGTCAATTGTATCATCTCCGGTAAACCCTGTTGCCATCTGGCGGGCATCTACTTCCATTGTGAAACCGTCCGAAAAGGTTGCCGTTCTTGAATTTTCGTCAGCATTGTAGGCTACATAAGTGCGTTGATCTTCAGCGTTTCGAAATACCGCGTAGGTCGCAATATCAGCACTTACGGAAAAATCTACGTGTCCAAGCTGCTTCATATTATGAATCCAATGCAGAGTATGAGCACGGGAGTTGCCATCAAAGCGATCATAGTTCGGATCGGCTTCAAGTTTACTCAGAGCCAGGTCAGCATCTGCCATGGCGAGATAGTTCCAAAAAATATCCTTCCAAATTGAGATCTCACCACCGCTTGCCGATGCTGCTGCATTATAGTTTTGAATGATATAGTCAGTGTTTCTGGCCAGATAGAATGAACCGCTGTGAACTGGCAGGATATTGATGCCGTGAATAAACTCGGGTTGAAGGCCAAACCATGTGGTGTGATTTCCTTTATTACCCCAGACAATACCCAATGCGTTGTAGTTGTAATCTGCCGGAAAAACCTCCTCATCCACATCAAACCAATACTGATCAATAGCTGCGGATTCGGTAGTGTAAAGATAAATCCCCAAGTCACGGATTTCCGGTTGATCGGTCATTTCACCCCAAAGGATGGCCGCCGATGCAAAATTCATCGCCTCAGAGCTTGATTCCTGGTTGTTACCGTCTCCGAATGCGCCGTGCCCGGCAGCCCAAGAGTGACCGGCATAAACATCGAAAGAGCGTAGAAATGGAAACATGTCATCCTCCCGATCCCAGTTGTTGGCATCGCGAATTAAAAGGTTTACCATACCGCCCCAGTTTTCAGAGGTAGCCCAATCCGGATCAAAACGTGCGATGGTGGCCGCACTCATAATGGCATAGGCGTGATGAAAATGATGGTCGTTGATCTGAGTACTTGCCCCATGATCGGAGGGATAGCCGGTTAGCGTGTTCCAGGTTTCGTCATATACATACTCCTGATCTCCACCGGCAGTGAACCAATTTTCCAGCCGGTTCTTCAGCTTATTGGTCAGCTGATCTTTGGCTTCTTCAGCTTCCTCACCCAGCTGATCGGCAATATGAATAAGATGGGCAAAACGCGCCATTTCCTTTCCATTATTATAGGTGGGTCCGCTTCCTAGATTTTCAGACGCTGCTTGCTTTACGAATTGCAGAAGATCTGTTCTGTCGTAGTCACCCAAATCGGGCAGGGAAGGGAGTATTCCCGAAAATTGACGAGCTGTGGTAAATGTATTTCCTGACAGAAGTTTCATTTCGCCACGTGGCGAATTATACGAATATTCGGTAGGCGACTCTTCAACATCAAGCCATTGATGCCTGTAAAGTGCGGTAAGGGTTTCATTCAGGTTTCCTTCCGAATTATCACGGAGTGTTGTTTCAAACGAATATATGCTATTGAGTGTGGCATCGGCTTCATCGTATTGCCAGCTTACCTCTGTATCCGTAACAAATGCATAGGCGCGCTTCCGGAAAAATTCCAGCGTTTCCGGATCGTTATCAGGCAGAACGGCAATTGAAAGGAATGTTTCTCCGTTGAGCGAAGAACTTAACTGTCCTCCTGTTGTCCACTGAGAGCCCGATGGTGCAAATAAACCGTAATGTTCACCGCCAATGGTTAAACCCAGAACTTCATCTTCCTGATGCCAAACCGTATGTGATTGATTTAGGTTGATAACCGCGTCACCTCCAGTGATCTCAAAGAATATTAACGGCATTCCGTGCCCAAAGGTAGCAAGCATTTCACGATTACTGTCTTGCCATTCGCCTGTTACGGTCCAATCGCCATAGTGAAAGGTTTTCGTATCCGGTGCATTCAGTCCATCCACACCTACAGTCATGTGATTGGCAAATGGAAAAATATAGTCTCTATCGTTTACAACGGCCTGCGACGTATAGCCAAGCTGCATTCCGGTTGGTGTAGCTTTCATAGCAAGAGGATGCGCGTAGAGAAATGCGGAGTGAGGGTCACCGAAAAAAGGGTAGAGCAGGCTGCTCCAGAAATCACTTGTTTGAACAGGCTGATTAAATTGATCCGAAAGAAGTGGAAAAGCCGGTTGGCCATCCTGAAGACTCGCTCCCTGCTGACCTGCAGACAGATTAGTACTGTAGCTGCCTTGTCCTACAGAAATGGTTTGACCCACTGAAATTGAGGCAGTAAAAGCGATTAGCAGCAGAGTATGAACAAAAAATAGTACGCCCTTTAATTTTTTGATATTGGATTTAGAAGGTAGAGATGATTTGTAATTGCGCATACTTTCGTTCACTGGAAACGTTCAGGAGTGTTAGCAAAAAATTACCCGGTTTCACATATTTGTCAGATAATTTGCGGTGAGTATGCAAAGAAACAGGACGGTATTTTTATTAACGTACTTTTTATTTCCTATTAAATTAGGGATAGAATGCTGTTAATCAAAAGGACAGGGGGCTTTTTACATTTTTGCACAATTTAATTGTTTGCAGATTGAACCATGCGTGGATTTAAAAAATGATCGAACTTATCTAAACATCTTACCGCGATGTAGTAATAATGCTGGTATCGCTAGCCCGAATGGCCAAAATTGAATGAACGGTTGCGAAATTTGAGATGTATAACGCTTCTAAATTTATCCGCTTCATTTCTGTTGAAATGTATTTCTGATAGTTTTTTACTGAAAACTAAACTACTGCTCTTTTTTCATCACCATACTCACCAGGTAATCAGGCATAAATGCTTCCCGAACGGCAATGAATTGTGAGAAGGCCTTTTCATCCATGTCAAAAATAACCTGAAGTACAGGTCGTCCCAAAAATGGAAAAACTAACATGGCCATTATGTTCACGAAAATTTGTTCAGGCGGCAGATTAACGGTATTGCCTTTTTCCCTCTCTTCTTTTATCTGATCTAAAAACGGCTGAACGCGTTTCCCAATTTCTTTTGCAATAAATTTTTTCAGCCGGCCAGGATTTTTATTCATCTCGTGAATAACAAATAGCGGGATATCGGGATTGGCTTTTATGAGTTCAAGATATTTCATAGAGAATTTCCGGAGTTTTACGTCCAGAGGCATCTCTTCATTGAGTAGAGAGGCGACTTGCGGCATTAGTTTGATTATGGAGAGCTCATACACTTTTTCGAAAAGCTTCTCTTTGGATCGATAGTAGTAGTGCAGCATAGACTTGTTGATATCCGCCTTGTCCGCTATCTCCTGCATCCGGGCGCCTTCAAGCCCCTTGCTTTGAAATACATCTCTTGCGGCTTCAAAGATTTTCAGTTCAGTGGATGAAGATTCCTTTTCGTTACTCATATTACGGAGGCTTTATGAATTAGTATTACAAACGCAAAATAGAAAAAATTAGCACAAAAGTTAACTATATGGTTAAACTGATTAGTATGTATATGATAAAAGAGTTACAATTATCGAGCTACATAATAATTATAAGTCAATGTATATAAACCATTTAAATGATTTAGTGTTTCCAAATCTAAAAATTAACCATATGGTTGAACTAAATGATATATGTCCGTAAACTATAGTTGAATAACAAATAGGAATATTGACATGAATAAAGTCTTTCTAAGTACAGCGGTATTTTTACTGCTAATGATAACAGCCTCTTGTAACGGTGAGTCTGAGGAAAATTCCGGCGTAACTGAACCGGCTGTAACTAACTCATCCCAAATTGATCTCTTTACTGTAGAAGTCGAGCAAGTAGCCGACCGGATTTTTCTAAGCGGTCGAATACGGGCTGAACATCGAATCGAGCTATTCCCGGAGGCTCAGGGCAAAGTAATGGAAAGGACTAAGCCATTTAGTGAGGGAATCTCCTATGAAGAGGGAGAGGTGATCATTCAGCTGGATGACACTGAGACCAAAATGCAGCTTCAATCATCAAGAAGTAAATTTAAAACGCTGGTATCCGCATTGATGGCCGATATCAAACTGGATCATCCTGAAATGCTGTCGAAGTATCAGGAGTGGTATCATTCACTGGCAGCAGATAAACAGGTATCACGGGTTCCCGATTTCGGTGAGAATATGCAGCGATTTCTGGAATCGAAAGGTGTTTATGAACTTTACTATAGTATCAAAAGCGCAGAAGAGCGTTTAGAAAAATTTACTATTCACGCACCGTTTTCCGGTGTATTGTCGGCAGCAAAAGCCGAACCGGATCAGGTTGTAGGACCACAGTTTCATCTCGGTACGCTGGTCGATCCATCCCGGTTTATTTTAACAGCATCAGTTCAAACCGGCGAAGCAGAGTGGATTCAGCCGGGTTTGACGATGGAAATTAAAAATGAGGATCAAACTGAAACCTACTCAGCCAAAGTAGCAAGAGTAAATCCATCTGTAGAACCTTCATCACAGCAAGTACTGATATATCTGGAAGTAATGGGTAATAATTTACGAGAGGGAATGTATCTGGAGGGAGAAATAGAATCAGATAACAAAAGAGAGCTTGCCAGAATACCAAAGACGGCTTTATTGAGAGCGGGTGGAGTGCTTGTTAAAAAAGAGGGGATTTTGGTAGAAAATCCCATTCAGATTGTAAATCTGGAGCGTAATCATCTTTGGGTTGAGGGGTTGAAAAACGGGGATGAGATAGTTGAAGATACCTCCGAACCCGTTGCCGGACGAATCATCAATTAGGGAAATTCATGAAAAGACTCATTAGCTTTTTTGTCCGATATCCCGCCATGGTTACCCTGGGACTGGTGGTGATTGTTTTGATGGGAATACTAAGCTTCAGTCAGACGCGATATACGCTGAACCCGCCTGAGGACCCAACAGAAATTTACATAAACATCACCTACAGGGGAGCTTCACCGCTTGAAATTGAAGAGCGGGCGATCTCAAGAATTGAGGAGAATCTGAACGGTATTTCCGGTATGGACAGGCATACATCCGTAGCCCGGGAAAACAGCGGACGCATTACGGTAGAGATTTTTGAGTGGGCCGATATCGACAGAGTTTTGGTGGATGTAGAGAACGCAGTGAACCGTGTAACAGATTTACCGGAAGAGATGGACCGGCCGATTGTGTTTAAGCAGGAGATGCTGAATCCCACCATTTCTCTTGCGTTAACCGGGGATCTTTCGCTACAGCAGAAAAAAGACTATGCCGATCAAATCAGGGATGAATTTATTATTGAAAAGGGGATATCAAACGTCATATTGCAAGGTTTCCCCGCTGAGGAGATCTCTGTTGAGCTGAATGATGAGCAAATGGATCGATTTGGTATTTCCTCACAGGAGGTGGCGGAAGCAGTAAGGAGAAATAATATAGACATCACCGGCGGCCAACTGAAAACGGGAGACACCAACTGGCAAATACGAGCCGAAAATAAGGAGAGAACGGCATTTGAAATATCACAAATACCGGTAAGATCGGGGCCGAATGGAGAGCGAGTTCTGCTTAGGGATATAGCGTCTGTGAAAGATCAATTCGATGACCGGCCCATTGAGAGATATCTTGATGGTGAAGAATCAGTAGTTATTCAGGTTTTGACGACCAATAATGAAAACCTGGTGGCTGTTGCTGAGGAAGTCATGGAGTATGCCGATGATTTCAATACGCTTCACAACGGTGTTCGGCTAACCGTTGTGGAGGATTTTTCAGAGTTTGTGTATGATCGGGTCGAATCGTTGAGAAGTAACGCCATTTTTGGTTTGATACTCGTGATGCTTATACTCACGCTTTTTCTCGATAAACGCATTGCCATGTGGGTTTCACTGACGATACCGCTGGCTGTACTGGGTACATTTGCATCGGCACTTATGGGTTATGACTTCACCATCAACCCGGTATCGATATTTGGGATTATATTGGTTCTGGGGATGCTGGTGGATACCGGTGTTGTGGTGGCTGAAAACATTTACCGCCATTACAATGAATTTGGTGAAACGCCAGTGGAGGCCGCCCGAAACGGAGCTGCGGAAGTTGCCTCACCCATGATCATCTCGCTGATGACAACCGCAACGGCATTCAGTCTTTTCTTCTTTCTTCCCGGAAAACCCGGAGCCTTTTTTACTGAAGTATCTTTTGTGGTAGTCAGCGCTCTGCTGGCTGCGCTCATTGTAACATTTCTCTTTTTACCTCAAAAACTAACCGTTTCAAAAGTACTGTCTGATAAAAACAAGCAGACCCGTTTTGAGAAAGCGATGGCTAACGGCCTTACAACATTCAGAGATCGTTACTTTATTCCGTTTACCGATGTGGTATCTCACAAATGGCGATGGCTAAATGTATCTGCATTTATTCTATTGTTGATAGGATCCGTGTTACTGATCCGAAGCGGTGTATTACCGGTTACCTTTTTTCCCTATCTGGATGATGATGTGCAGTTGGTACGCATCGAGATGGAGCCTGGAGTTCCCGTCGATTCCACAAAGTCGAGGCTGACAAATATTGAAGAGGCAGTATACAAAATTGGGGATCAGTTGAGTGCTGAAAGAGCTGATAACGAAAAAGTAATACGAAATGTAGAGATGATACTTGGTCCGGAAAGTCACCAGGGGGAGCTGCGAATTGTGATGATGGGTGGCGAAAGGCGGGGGATACCAGCGTACGAAATTAACAACATGTTCAGGGACGAAGTGGGTACCGTTCCCGGTACAAACTATGTACGATTTATTTCTGCACTTGGTGAGCATAGATTTGGCGGCCTCCCGGTAGATATTTCTGTGTCGGGGAATAAGATGGAAGAGATACAGGCTGCTGCAGAAAAGCTCAAATCGGAACTTGCAAAAAGGGACGATCTGGTTGATGTGGCCGATACGGATCAGCGCGGGAATCCGGAACTTCACATAGAACTGTCGAAAGCGGGTGAACAGCTCGGACTTTCTCTACAGGATGTGATGATGCAGGTTCGAACAGCATTTTTTGGTATGGAAGTGCAAACGCTTCAGCGAACCGGGGATGATGTTCGGGTATGGCTGAGATTTCCGGTAGAGAACCGACAGAGTTATTCCGACCTGATGAACGTGAAAATCCGAACACCAAAGGGAGCGTACCCGCTGTCGGAAGTGGCGAAAATATTTCCAACGGATGCATCGCTCAACATCAACCATATAAACGGCCGTAGAACTATTCGGGTGGATGCGGATCTTGCAGATCCTTCACTTTCAGCTCCTGCAATACTGGGAGATATCAGTGAAAACATCATTTCCGGATTGGAGAAGGAATATCCGGGAGTACAGTTTGTGATTGAGGGACAAAACCGCGAATCGGCGAATGTTACGGAGGCAATGATAACGGTTGCCCCCATTATTTTACTGATCATTCTGGCTTTGATTGTTATCAATTTTCAGTCGTTCAGCCAAACATTCCTGGTTCTTCTCACACTTCCATTTGCCTTCACGGGCGTGGTGATTGGCCATTGGATTCACGGCGCCACTATGAACATTTTCTCGCTGATTGGGATGATCGCCCTTATCGGTATTTTGATCAACAACCTTCTGGTGCTGGTAACTGCATTCAACGACAATCTCAAAAGCGACATGGATTTTGAAGAAGCGCTGAAGGATGCGGTACGATCCCGATTTCGCCCAATACTATTGACAACACTAAGTACCGTTGCCGGACTCATTCCCATGATATTTGTAGGTGGACTTGCATCTGCGTTTCTGAAACCACCGGCCATTGCGATTGCTTATGGACTCACATTCGGATTGTTCATTTCTCTGACACTGGCCCCGGCATTCCTTGTCATTTTTAACAACGGTAAATTCAAAATTTTAGATCTGATCGGAAAAAAGCCGGAGTCACGAAAAAGTATTGAACCGGCAGTAATTCTCCATGAACATCATAAAAAGAGTGCACTATGAGATTGATAATTTTGTCATTTTTAATGGTGATTTCAGCAGGCAGTGTCTCTGCTCAACAACAATTCACCCTTGATGAAGCGATCAAAGCGGCACTGGAACACAACCACAGCGTGCAGGTCAGCGACATTGATGCAAATATAGCAGAGAACAGCGTCTCACGCGGAAATGCCGGTCAGCTCCCAAATCTGGCGATAACAGGTGGACTGAGTGCGGCGTACAGCGATCTTGAAATCACACCGGGTTCATTCTTCCGGAATTTGCTCGATCCGCAGAATAGTGGACAACAGGAGGGAAACCGGTCAATCTCGTATGATGGAGTAACAACCACACAGTTCAATTCTCAAATAGGTTCACAAATGGTGATCTACGATGGGTTGAAAGGACGTTTGCGTTACAAAATGCTGGAAACTGGCAGTGATCTTGCCGATCTGCAGTACCGAACTCAGTTAGAAAACACCATTCTGAATATCACAGGCCAGTTTATACAGGTAGCAACACTGCAGAGGGCTATTGAGGTAAAAGAGGTATCACTTGAGCAAAGTAACGATCGTTACCTCACGATTGAAACGAGACGTAAATACGGTCAGGTGAATGAACAGCAGCAGCTTCAGGCACTGGCCGATTTAAAAAGCGACAGTACGGAATTCAGAAATCTGAAGCTTCAGTACGAAAATGCATATCGCGATCTGCACACCGAAATAGGATGGAGCAGGCGGGATATAATTCCTGTGGCCGACGAATTTGAAGAATCGAAATTGCCGGGCTATGAAGATTTCCAATCCCTGCTGATGAAAAACAACTCTGTTCTGAATATTATGGAAAAACGACTGAAGCAGGCTGAACTGAATGAGCGTGCAACAAAAGCCGGATTTCTGCCAACGCTAACGGCATCCGCCGGTTACGGATACAGCTATATGAGCGCAACGGAAGGTCAGTTTGAAGTACAGGAGCAGCTTGGATTCAGCGGAGGAATCACGCTGAGAATTCCGATTTTTAGCGGTGGACGTAATCGCATTCAATCCCAAAATGCAATGAATGAAATTCGTAAAGAGGAGTTGCGCAGAGAGGAGTCGGCAATGCAGATGCAAACCCGGTTCGAAAACAGCTGGCAGCAGTATCTGCACCTTCAGGAGCAGCTTGTAACGGAGAGGTCAAACCTGTCAGTCTATGAACGAAATTATGATCGGGCGAAGTCAGCGTTTGATCGAGGCGAAATTACCGGTGTGGAGCTGCGTTCGGCTCAGTTATCTCTTGAAAATGCAAGGCTCAGAGTTGCAGAAACAGGATTTCAGCTGAAGCAGAGCGAGACGTTGTTGCTTTATTTAAGTGGTGGGTTATTGGTTAATTTCTAAAACTATCATCTCTTTCTCACCAATCCACCTCACAAATCCCACCTTTGAATTGAAGGCTCTCATCCGTGTATTGGTGGAACTCTATTCTAACACCATTAGGATCATTCGTCCAGGTCTGCCAGGTGTGATCACAACCCAGTTTTTTATCTGTTGCATCAAACCCATTTGAGCGCAATGTTGTGATGATCTGATCGATATCATCCGTCTCAATGGCCAGGTGATTGATGTTTCCAATCTTTCCGGGCTTGCCTTTAAACACCTCAATAAACGAGTCGTTGCCAAGTTTGATGTAATACCCAAACAGTTCTTTGTCCTTTTCAAAAATGAACCCTTTTTCCAATCCGAGCACCTCACAGTAGAATCTTTCGGTTCCTTTAAGATCTTCAGTGTGGATACAAATATGCGCCAGTTGCTTAATCATTATAAGTGAGTTTTGACTGTTTTTCATTATCAAAAGGTAATTTAGTAATCGCATAATCCATTATGAAAATCAATCGGGAATTTTAGTTAGAAAATAACTGTGCCGTACCTATGACGCTTTTAAATTCTTGTTCGTTGTTTAACCCATGGCCAACGTTTCGCGCCGACCATGGGCTACGGATATGCCGCACCGCCGGTGCCTAGTTATCTGTTATACAGAAATGATTCAGTAGTTTTGAATATAGGTGAGTGTAGAATATTCTGTCCCATCCGGGGCAGTGGAATGGGGGTGCATTTTCTTTTTAATAAAGATACTGCACCTTCCGGAGCAGTTATAGTAAAGTCAGGAAGCTTTAGTTCCTATGAACTGAAATTGAATCTAAGCACCCTATAAAACTGTCTCATTTTTTACCAGGCTTCAAATACCGATCCCGAATGAATCGCTCAAATGTAGCCTCGCGCGTTAGCTTGGGGATTTCATGATAGCAATTATGAGACCTTACTAACAGGGAGGGCACACCAATAATGTTCTGATTATACCTTTTATCTTTTTACGTTTTTAACTGTTCCAGGCTAACCTTCCGGGAGGACACAATACCATATCCTTCCTCCTCAATCCTTTGTCGGAGATGGTCGATATGGGAGGGCCCAACCTCACAGCAGCCGCCAACGATGGAGGCACCGGCATTAATCCACTCCATGACATAAGAAGTATATTTCTCTTCGTCCAGATCACTTCTGGCGGAAAGTTGACCTACGGTTCCTCCCGGCTTAAGCGGCTCAACAGTGGTGAAGCCATTTGCGTATCCTCCGTAAGGAATATTCAGATGCTGTAACGATTTCATTCCCTCGCTTATCGTTTCCGGAAAGGAGCAGTTGAAAAGAATGGCATCCAGTGAATAACCGGATACGGCATCCAGCGCTTCATCAATAGATTCTCCGGAGCGGAGCTGATTGGGCTGCTTGTCTGACAGTGTAAAACTCAGATAAACCGTTTTACCGCTTTCAAGGGTGGCTTCAGACGCTGCTCTCGCTTCCTTTATGCTAGCAATGGTTTCGATGAGAAACAGGTCAACAATAGGTTTCTGGATAGCAACAATTTGTTCATATTCCTGCTTAATCTCTGCAAAGGAACGTTCATCCGGGATGTAGCTTCCCGTCAAAGGAGGGAGGCAAGCGGCTATCTGCACATCCTCTGCTACAGATTCAAGCTCATCCCGGGCCTTCAACGCAATTTCTGTGGCCTGTAACTGAAGTTTTTTAAACCACTCGACTTCACCGTCTCTGCGAAGACGGGTTGGGGTTATCGTGTAGCTATTGATGGTTAAAATGCGGGCTCCCGCCTTAATAAAATCCTTGTGAACTTCTTTGACAATATCCGGCCGTTCCATCATTACTTTGGCAGACCAAAGCGGGTGAGCCGACTTTCGGGATCGCTTATAGATCTCCTGGCCTGTTCCGCCTTCCAATAAGCATATATTTTTCATAGTTCGTGTATCGATAACAATTTTTTATGAATTTGATCAATTTCCTAACTGAGTACGTTTACAAGTTTTGAATTTGTACTCTTGTTCATAGGTACATGCCTCTATTGATTTAAATTTTTCTTTGCAGTAAATAATTCCGAAGAGATGGAACCAACAGATTTTTATTTCAAATTTAAGTAACGTGCGGGACGCTCGAATTTATCCCCATGTGTCAAAATGAGGAGAGTAATGATAGCACTCTGTAAATTCAGCCCCGTTAGGGGCGGTATAACCGTAGCCCCACAGGTTCACAAGTGAATCTGTGGGGTAGGCTTTATTCCTTATTTAGATTAGCGCCGTAGGTGCGGTATCAATCAAAATTATTCATAAAATTCAAAAAGGTACTCTGATTCAAAATCCACATCAAAATTTTTAAGAAACTGGATATACTCCTCTTTGAATGTGTGATGCTTATGGTGCTCATTTTGATTCTCAATAAATCGAATCACATCAGATATCTGAGATTTTCCATAACTGAAGGCTCCAAATCCTGCTTGCCAATGAAATTTTTTATCAAAAAACATCTTCCGATTTACAAAAGCTGAGGAGTTAGATTTTATATCTCTTATTAGATCTGACAATGTAATAGAAGGATTATATCCTACAAGCAGATCGATATGATCAGGCATTCCCCCAATAGAATACAACTTCTGCGATTTTCCATTTATGATACCGGAAATGTATTTATAAAGTTCGGTTTTCCACTTATTCTGAATAAAATTAGATCGTCCCCTGACGGCAATAATTAATTGTGCATATAGTTTTGAGTAGGTTTTAGGCATTGTTCCCCCTTTATTTGATTTATTATCTCCCTGCTTCAATAAAATAAAGTTTGAATAAATATATTTTAGAAGTCAAAAAAAATAAACTTATGCCGCACCTACGGTGCTTTACTATTCTTTTCGGATTTTTTACCCCATGGCCACCGCTTTGCGCCGACCATGGGCTACGGGTATTCCGCACCGATGGTGCTTAGTTATTTGTTATACAAAAAATGATTCAGTAGTTAGAATATAGGAGAGAGTAAAAGATTCTGCCCCATCCGGGGCAGTGG
>NZ_JAWLDW010000073.1:0-13732 GCF_041686455.1 Rhodohalobacter sp. | reverse complement strand
TGCCAGGTTTTAAAAACCTGGCAGGTCTTGAAGAATTTTTACTATTGTCACCCGTCTGACCGCTTGGTTCGGTCTGACGGGTGATTTGAACTATTTTGGGTCGAGAATATTCTCAATTCGGTTTTGTACATCCTGAAGGTGTACAACCGTACTTCGATCTACCGTTCGGTTCACAGCACGATCCACTTCCGTTCTCAATGTTCTGAGCTCTTCCCGCAGCAATGGCTTGATGTCACTTCCATCTACATCGCTATTATCGCTTTCCATCAGAGATTCCACAGAATTCAGATAAGTTCGCTGAAGATTTCTGCGGTAGACATTAATGGATGAGCTGGAGGCAAGTTCACTCCAAACGCCTGTTCGAACATCTTCCAGCATCTCCTCAATAGTGTAAGCATCACTTCCCCTGAAAGCCTCATCTTCAATCAGACGCAACATTCGGGATGTGTTCATCACGCTTCTGAGATGGCGACCTTGCAAAGACTGAATTCGCTCAACAGCGCCGGCATGTTCAATATTTCTCAGAATGTTTTCATCCAGCAACCAATGCGGAGTAGTAAAGGCATTCTCCACCATAAACTCCATCGCTTTTTCCTGATACTCTTTACTAACCGGACGATAAACATTTCCATCCTGATCAGATGCAATACGCTCCATATAAACTCCGCCAATGTTGGTGATCACGTGGCCTACATAACGGCTCCACTGCCCAATCAGCTCACCGTAAATCTCTTCCAGATCGTCGTAGCCCTGCCCGGGACGTGAGGTCCACTCAATCAGATTTGGTGTGACTCGCTGCAGGTTCATCATTCCATATGTGGATGCCTGAACCGGGTCATCAGATAAGGCTTCTGTCTGTGCAGACGGATCATAACCGGTTGACTGCCCAAAGCGGTACATCGGATCTTCAGCTTTATCAAGAATCCATTGATTTAGCGTGGAAACTTCATCTTCAGACGTTTCCGCTTCCGGAATAACCCTGTACCCCCAATTGATAGCATACCTATCGTACGGGCCAATTTTTCGGATAAATCGCTCCACCCCGTCACCCGGCTGGGCAATGTAATTCTGACGTGCATAATCCATGATAGAAGCCGATACTCCATACTCCGAAGTAAATTCAGGGTCTCGTAGTGACTCGACCGGATAGGAGGAGTTTGCCTTCATATTATGAGGCAGTCCAAGTGCGTGACCAATTTCGTGCGCAATCACCTGTCGGATCGCCTCTTTCAGGTAGTCATCGTCAACCCGCAGATTTTGCGCTTTGGGATTAGCCGCACCGGTCTCCAGCATCAGACGGTTTCTGTAGGATCGAATATGATTGTGGTACCAGATGATATCACTCCCGATAATTTCACCTGTTCGGGGATCCGTCATGCTCGGCCCGGTGGCATTACGTGTGGTATTGGCAATCCATCGAACCATATTGTAACGAATATCTTCCGGTTCAAAATCGGGGTCCTCATCTTCGGTAGGCGGTAGTTTTGCCTGAATCGCATTTTTAAAACCTGCTTCTTCGAACGTAACATTCCAGTCTTCAACCCCTTGAATCACAGCCTGGCGATACTCTTCAGGCGTTCCCGGGTCTACATAGTAAACAATAGGCTCAACCGGCTCAACAAGCTCTCCCCGGGCGTAGGCTTCGGGATCAGATGGCTCAAGTCTCCATCGTCGAATCAGTGATCGTGTAGCAGCTTTTTGCTCGTCTGAGCCAAAATCGAGCTGATTGACGGTAAACCAGCCAACGCGATAGTCGTGATAGCGCGGCCGCATCGGCTCACTTGGAAGCAGAACCATTGACTGATTCATCAATAGTGAAATACTGTTGGTGTTGGAAGAAGATGGCGGGTTCATCGCTTCGTAGGTCATCACATGTCGAACTTCTACATTTTCCGGATAGGTACGAACACGTTCTATATAGCTTCGACTGCCATCGAGACGACGAACCTGATAAGAACTCCGTAACCATCCCTGCAGTCCTGAAATAGCCGACACATCTGTTTCAAAAAGGTCGTTTACTTCAATAACCGTAGTCGTACTGTCCGGGCCGATTGCTTCCAGATCAAAAGATGCAATAATCGGCTCGTAGTTGTTTGCTCGAACCGATCGGGAAATTGGGAGAGAGTCCGGCGCAACGCTGTTATAAAGGCGTTGGCGAATATTAATTTTATCATTCACCTTTTCAAAAGCAATGACTTGCTCCGCAGTTTTGGAGCCGCTGCTGGTAAACCCAAAGAAATTATTCGGAACACTTGCCACGCGACTAACCATCAGAAAATCACGGCCTAAAAGGGAATCCGGTATTTCATAATAAATTTTATCGCCCACAGTGTGTACGTCCACAACACCACGCTGGGTTTCAGCTTCGGCGGTAATAACGCTGCTGTAACCATTTGAGTCGGAAGGTTCAGCACTGGATGAGTCAGAGCCGGATACCGATGAAGCAGGATCCGTTGTTGCACAGGAAACCGCAAATAGTCCTGCAAATAGTAAAATGGAAAGGTTTCGTATCAGTTGATTCATAAAAGCCAAGATCTTATTTATTGTAGATTGCCAGATTAAAGAAACAAAAAGTATCAATGATTCACTGCAAAAGGTTGCAAAAAGAAACTAAAACCGATGTTCCTCTGCCAGCAGTCTTTTCCACTCCGGGTGCCTCTGCAGATAAGATTTTACGAACGGACAGATAGGAGCAATTTTCAAGTCTCTATCTTCAGCATCTCTGAATGCAGCCTCCAACAATTTTGACGCCACTCCCTGGCCTTCATGTTCATCCGGAACTTCAGTATGAGTAAAAAAGAGAACACCCTGTTTGTTCAGAATATATTCTGCAACAGCCGTTTTCCCATTTACTGACAGTTCATATCGGTTCTTCTCCTTATTGTTTTTTACTTCGGCCATATTGATAAGCGTAAAATTTTAGGTTCATCTTCTGTTTTTACCGAGTTTCTCCACTTTCAAGTCAACTGTATCGCTCAATGTTGCATCCGTCGGTGGCCTGTACTGCTGAAACGGGATCTTTAATAAATTGCCTAAATGCCCATGTTCAGCAGGATCCAAATGTGTATCAATTCCATACTTTAAGTGCTGAACATTATTTACCTCCGCAAAAGTACCAAACAATCGATCCCATACGGCAAATATATTTCCGTAATTGGTGTCGGTTAGCGGCTGGGTATAGTGATGGTGAACTTTATGCATGTTCGGCGTAACAAAAAGATATGATAGAGTCCGGTCTATTTTTCGCGGCATATTGATATTGGCATGTGTAATATGCGCAAATAGTACAGAAAGGCTTTGATAAAGCATTACAATTCCGATTGGTATTCCCACAAGAAAGACTCCCAAAATAGTAAAGAAGATCCTGAATACTGTCTCGCCCGGATGATGCCGAAGGCCTGTGGTCACATCCACAGTTGTATCACTGTGGTGAACCAGATGAAATTTCCACATCCATTTTATTTTATGCTCTATCCAGTGAATCAGCCAGGCGCCCATAAAATCGAGCAGCATTACCCCGATGATCATTTTGGCCCAAAGGGGAAAATCAGCGAGGTGTAAAAGGCCGAACTCATTTTCCGTTACCCAATACGATGTGAAGTAGAGAACACCTGCCAGCCCAAATCCGATAGTAGCCGTAAAAAGAGTGAACGTCAGGTTGATTCCGGCGTGGCGCACCTTGTTGTAGGTAAATTGAAAGAGAGGAATAACACCTTCCATTACCCAAAATATGAAGATACCGCCAATCAGAATAAATGCCCTGAAGGTTGTGGGTACATTTTCAAAAAAAGTAATGACTGTTTCCATACGATTTGGGTTCGTTGAAATGTAGTTACTCTAACGCCTTTTCCGCATAATCAGAAAAATAATTAAAGCTACCAATAGCAGGACGGCCACCGGCCAGACCCATAACGGAAGAGTATAGGCTATGGTTAACCTTCCTTCCGGGGCTTCATAACGGGCTGGAATAATCGGTATTCCGTCTTCATTTTTTCCAAAAGACTGAACATAGTTCAGCACTCCGGTCCAAACTTTCAACTGTTGATTTCCATCCATTATGATGGCTTCATCAAGTGAAATAGCACGGCCATTTTCGTCACGAAGCGTAATTGCAAGATTAGGTAATCTCTCACCAACCATCGGCAAAAACCCTGCAATGTAGTAATCCGTCACAACGTGAAACAGCTGATCTGAATCTTTCCGTATCGGGGTAACTTCTTCCCCACTCACCAATTCTGCTCTTAAAACAGATCGAGAGGATGGAATGGGTGTTCCGACAAATGGAACGGTAAAAAGTACAGCACGGTCCGGATTGTAGATCATGTTCAAACCGGAAAATTGAAGAAAATAGTTGTCGCCCATCAGTTCTGACAGAAGTATGGACACCTCAAGAGCGTTGCGAACTTCCTGCTCCGTTAGATAGAATGAGACCACCGGATAACCGGGCGTTCCGTCATCTCCTGACCCAAGCCCAAAAGCCATCATCATATCATAAAATGTAATTTCACCCTGATTCCAAACCTCCGTTCCCGGTTCTATATCACTTCGAATAGCGCCATTTGCCTGAACGGCAATATCAATTGGGTGATCCAATACTTTTTCAGCAGAATATTTCATGGCATCCGTTACAAAATTACCGATCGCTGATTCGCGCTGAATTTCATTTCGATAGACCGGAAAGTTTGAATATGCGATCGTCTCTCTAATATTTTTTACTCCTCCGTCGGTAAAATCCCTCAGCCAATCATTTAAAATTTCCGTATACCGATTCACTTCCTCAGATACATTCTCATTTTCATTGATCGTTGAATCGATCGGGATCAAAAACGTATTACCGTTCTCCTCGTTTAGAATCGATACCTCATCAATCTCACGATTATAGCTCAGCTCCAGTCTGCCCAGGTACTGCATGTAGTTGCCGGCCTGAACAATGATCGTATCCCCCACATAGATCGGCCCAAAGAGGGCCGTGTGAGTATGCCCGCCGACGATAATGTCAATCTCAGGGAGAAGTTCAGCCAGTTGCCGATCCTCTGCTACTCCGGAGTGGTTCACTGAAATGATCATGTCCACATCCTGCTCCTGAAGTTCCGCTACTGCTTTTTTGGCTGATTCAAATGGATCATCAAACAGAACGGGACCGGGTTCTGCCGTTTTTGAGATGGCATCGTTTCCAATCAAACCGAAGATCCCAATACGCAATCCATTGTCCAGTTCTTTTACGAAATGATTTTTAATTCCCCGATCACTTAGCGGGTGATCCTGAGGTGGGCGTACATTGGTTCCCAAGATTACCGTTTGTTCTGCTGAAGCCGGATAACCGGCATCCGAAAGGTAGCGGGCATAGATATCAGAACCATAGTCGAATTCGTGATTACCGATGGTAATGGCGTCGTATCCCATTTCCTGAAATAGGTTCAGCTCAGGAGCCAGGCCCTCTTTAAGTGGAAGCCAGCCAAAAGCGGGACCTCCTAAAATATCCCCGGCCGAAAAAAGAAGTACAGGCTCATCTGTCTGACTTTTTTCTATTCGTACCGTCTCAATTGCACCGGCCAGTCTGGCGACTCCACCGCCGGCTAAATTTCTGTATTCGGGATGATCATTCACTGCCGGAATCGGAATCAGGTGAGAATGCTCATCATTCGTGTGCAAAATTGTAAATCGAAGATCTAATTCAGTGGATTGCCGGCCTTCCAGGTGTGCCGACCATAACATGAGGATGACAAAGATTGTAAATTTGAATCTCAAACTAATTAGGGGCTTTTAGCAGTTATCGGTTTTGATTAAGTTACGCTTCAATTTGTTGCAACCAAATCAACAGGCTTACTACATTATGAAAAAACCGATAAAAAGCATAAGTGCATTTCTGATACTCTTTCTTTTTTCAACCGGGGCCTTTGCTCAGCTTCAGTCACCTGAAGATTACCTCGGTTATGAACTTGGAGAGCGATACACCCCACATCACAACGTTTTGAGCTATGTTACTCATGTGGCAGACAACTCTGAATTGGTAACAATTCACTCATATGGTGAAACTTACGAACATCGGGAATTGGTCTACCTGGTTGTTACTTCGGGGGAAAATCACTCCAATCTCGAAGAGATTCGTTTAAATAATCTCAAACTGACCGGACTTGAAGAGGGTGAGCCTACAGAAAATCAAAAAGCAATTACCTGGCTCAGCTACAACGTTCATGGAAATGAGACGAACAGCAGTGAAGCCGCCATGAAAACGCTTTATGAGCTTGTTGACCCATCAAACCGGGAGAGCAAAGAGTGGCTCAACGAATCTGTTGTGATTATTGACCCGATGATCAACCCCGATGGAAGAGATCGGTACGTAAATTGGTTTAACAGTGTAATTGGTACAGAGTACAACCCCGACCCAATTGCCCGCGAGCACCGCGAACCGTGGCCCGGAGGTCGTGCGAACCATTACCTGTTTGATATGAACCGCGATTGGGCGTGGCAAACACAGGTAGAGTCGCAGCAGAGAATTGCCGTTTACCAGCAGTGGATGCCGCATGTTCACGTTGATTTCCATGAAATGGGATATAACTCTCCATACTATTTTGCCCCTGCAGCGAAACCGTATCACAACGTGATTACCGACTGGCAGGAAGAGTTTCAAACCATTATCGGTAAAAATCACACCAAATATTTCGACGATAACAGCTGGCTTTACTACACACGTGAAGTTTTTGACCTTTTTTACCCTAGCTATGGTGATACCTGGCCAACGTACAACGGTGCTATTGGCATGACCTATGAGAAGGCCGGAGGCGGCAGTGCAGGTGCTGCTGTATTAACAGAAGAAGGAGATACACTTACTCTTAAAGACCGGCTTACGCATCATCACGTTGCGGGAATATCCACGATTGAAGTGACGGCTTTAAATGCCGACCGTGTAGTCCGGGAGTTTGCCAACTATTTTGAAAAAGCGGCCAACGATCCCGCAGGTACCTATAAATCATTTGTGGTTAAAGCGGACAACGATCCCGATAAAATTCATCACATGCTGACTTTCCTCGATTCACAACAAATCGAGTATGGTACAGCCGGCTCAAACCGTAACACAAATGCCTATAACTACAAGAGCGGGCAAAGTGAGCGTGTATCTATTTCAGAGGACGATATTGTAATAAGTGTTTATCAGCCGCAAGGACAACTGGCCCGGGTATTCTTTGAGCCAAATCCGGAGTTGTCTGACTCTCTTACATACGATATTACTACCTGGGAAGCTCACTACCGTTTTGGAGTTGATGGTTTCGCATTGGAATCAAATATCAACCCAAATCAAAATATTACGGCTGATGACTACCGAAACAGTTCGGTTACCGGTGCTGATAAACCGTATGCTTATGTGACCGACTGGGACAACATGGATGATGCGCGGTTTCTCGCTGAGATTACCAAGAACGGAGTAAAAAGCCGCTTTTCTACCGTCGATTTTGAGATAGAAGGACAGTCCTTTAAGCGCGGTTCACTGATTATCATGCGTGGCAACAATTCTCATTTGGATGATGAATTTGACGAAATAGTTCAAGTGGCAGCAGATAATCATAGCAGAGATCTCTTTGGAGCATCCACCGGTTTTGTAACCTCCGGTTCAGATTTTGGATCTAATAATGTCAGTTACATTGAAAAACCTGAAATTGCTGTTTTGATGGGTGAAGGGACGTCATCTCTAAGCGCAGGAGAAGTGTGGCACTACTTCGATCAGCAGCTTCATTACCCAACTACACAAATCAATACGGATGATTTTATGCGTGCGGATATCTCCAAATTCACCACGCTGGTTCTTCCATCAGGATCTTACAATGGTGTGTTAACTGACAGCGCTATCGAAAAAATCTCAAGTTGGGTTCGTGATGGCGGAAATCTGGTATTGATTGCAAATGCAAACCGAAACTTCACGGAAAGAAATGGGTTTCAGCTTGCACGAAAACAGACCGAGGCTGAGGAACCAACAAACGAAGAGAAGCTGGCGCCTTACGACAACCGGTCCAGACGTTATATCAGCACAACCACATCAGGTTCAGCATTTGAAGTGTCTTTTGATACAACGCATCCGTTAGCGTACGGCTATGAGTCAGAATACTATACGCTCAAGCTAAGTGCAGACTCCTACAGCTATCTGGATTCTGGATGGAATGTAGGTACCGTCCGTGACAATTCGTACAGAAGCGGGTTTGCAGGAGCTGAAGCCAAACCAATGATTGAAAACTCACTCTCATTTGGCGTTCAAAACTATGGTAGTGGTCAGGTGGTTTATATGATCGATAATCCCCTCTTCAGGGGATTCTGGGAGAATGGAAAACTGCTGGTTGCCAACAGTCTTTTTTTTGTAGGTAACTAATTCAGATTTGAGAAATGAGTCCTGAGTCTTGAGATATTTCTCTTGATTCAGGACTCATACCTCATTTCATTAATCTACTTCTCAAACTTCATCTTCATCAGTGCAGCTGCTATTTCAATCGGTGAGTAATTACCTTCTGCAAGCGGCTCCAGCTGATCAATATATTCTCTTAGTCCACCTTTCTGGAGTACTTCAACGATTTCATCCAGGTGCGATTCCATCTTCGACATTTGCACCTCTTTGGATGAGGGCATTGGAAGTGGCATCAGCTTTGTGCCGATAATTTTTTCAATAAAACGGATGCTTTTTCTCTTCCTTCCGGTAGAAAACGTAATGGCCATTCCGGATTTACCTGCGCGTGCGGTTCGCCCAATTCGGTGTACGTAAAACTCCGGATCTTGCGGCACATCATAGTTAAATACGATATCAATATCATCCACATCCAGTCCCCGAGCAGCAACATCCGTCGCCACCAGCAGCTCGATTTTTCCGGATCTGAACTTGTTCATCACCTTATCGCGAACGTTTTGGCGCATATCTCCGTGAAGGGCATCAGCCGAAAATCCCCTGGCCTGAAACTCCTGTACAAGAGAATCGCATCTGCGTTTTGTATTGGAGAAAACCAGAGTCAGGTTGGCTCCGGTCATATCAATTACGCGTGATATCGCCTCAACCCGCATGGAGTCGCGCACTTCCATAACATACTGCTCAATGCCTTCAGCTGTTTGAGCTTTGCCTTCCACTTTGATCATTTCCGGATTTTCCATCCAGCGATTCATAATATTTTTAATCGCTTTTGGAACAGTAGCAGAAAACATGACCGTTTGTGATTTACCTTTACTAAAGCTTAAAATCTGCTCCAGGTCTTCACGAAAACCCATGTTGAGCATCTCATCAGCTTCATCAAGTACAACCATTTCCAGTGCGCCAAGCTTGAGGGTGCCGCGCTTCAGGTGATCGATGACCCGGCCCGGAGTTCCAACTACGATCTGAGCTCCTTTTTTCAGGGCTTTAAGCTGGCGGCTGATCGGCTGACCGCCGTAAACCGGCACAGTAAATACTCCGTTAACGTGCTTCGCAAGTTTAATCAGTTCACCTGTAACCTGGATAGCCAATTCCCGCGTAGGAGTTAAAATTAAAACGCTTGGTGTTTTGGAGCCTTTATTGGCCATCTGTAGCGCCGGAATTCCAAATGCTGCGGTTTTACCGGTTCCTGTTTGAGCCTGTCCTACCAGATCTCTACCCGCTAGTATCTGGGGTATACATTTTTCCTGTATGGATGTCGGAGCTTCAAAGCCCATTTCATTTACAGCTTTGAGAATTTCAGGCTGAATTCCCAGCTCTGAAAAAGAAGAATTTTTCATTGTTTGTCTTTTGTTTGTAAGGAATGAAGGATATAGATAGCCACCTGATTGTGAATCATAATTCACCCAAGTTGCTGCAAAATCATCCTTTTTTATCCTGTTATAAAATATCTGTCGCTCTCCACGCGCATCGCTCCGCTCTTGTGTTTTTTAAACATTTCGGAGATACTCCCTGGCCAAAAGCGCGTTTTACAAGCATTCAGGAGAGAACTACTGAAGAGAGGCAAAAAGGTACCGAGTTGGGCAGGTCAACGTCGAACGTCAGTTGAAGGTGCACAAGGTACGGAGAAGAATTGGATTTACAACTATGGGATTTTATGAGCATAAAGTATTGAATCGACTAACCAAATCATTTTCTACATGGACCCCTTTTTGTTTCTCGCAGAATATCGCTGAGTTATCCGCAGATTTACGCTGAATATCTGCGAGACTCAGCGGATTCATCTGCGTAACTCTGCGAGAAAGTAATCAAATATTTTGAAGCTATGATTTTCATTCAATTTATTAGACAATAGTAGAGCACTGGATATGGAGTATCAAGTACTTTGTACTCTATACCTGATACCTACTACTCTTCAACCCTACTCACTACTCTTCTTCCGAAAAAGGGTATACGCTTCCAATATGATCCAGATTGAAAATCCAAGTATGATGGCTCCAAAAGAGAAGAGAAGCAGATTGAAATCAGACTCGCCCAGCCCAGACCAATCAAAAATGACCTGCTCAACCATGGCCCAGAGAGTCATAAACAACACAAAGATCATAGGAACAAGCGTGTAGATAATCGGCCTTCCCAAACGCTTTAGCCAGATGGTAATCAGCAGTAAACTAATTCCGGCCAGCAACTGGTTTGATGTTCCAAATAGTGGCCATAACAGGTATCCACCTGAGCCCAAACCCCGCGGACCCTCCGGCAGCAGTACAAGAGCCGCACTTGCTCCCACAGCAATCAGTGTTGATGTGTGAAGCTTGGTCAGCGGTTTTACCTTGTACTCCTCGCCCAACTCATTCAAAATATAGCGCATCAGCCGAACGGAAGTATCGAGCGTTGTGGCAGCGAAACTGATCACAATGACGGCAATAATCGTTTGAGCCGCTTCCAACGGAATGAGGAGTCCGGTCGCTAAATAGGCTGCACCCTCTACAAAAATATTAAGACCGTTTGCGCCGGCAGCTTCAAACGAATGGTAGTTCTCTAAAAACTCTCCGGTTGTGTTGAAGTAGGTAACAATGGCAACAATGGTAATCAGCGCCAGTGAACCTTCACCGATCGCTCCCAGATATCCGACAAACCGGGCATCGGTCTCCTTGTCCAGCTGCTTGGCCGTAGTTCCTGAGGATACCAGTCCGTGAAAGCCGGAGATCGCCCCGCAGGCAATCGTAATGAAGAGGAGCGGAAACCAGCTTACATCTCCTACATCCGTATTCGTCGGTGGAGCCGTAATTTCCGGACTGATCACAAAAAGTCCCAAATAGAGAATGACTAACCCCAAAATAAGCTGATAGGCATTGATCAGGTCCCGTGGCTGAAGCAGCATCCAGACCGGCAAAGTGGATGCAAAATAGACATAGACCATCAACACGACGATCCAGGTGAGAAAGGCTAACTCCACACCGGTTAGACCCATAAGCGTAATGGCTTCTTCACCCCCGAAATAGGAGACAAGGTCGATCTGCAGCACCGGAACGTAACTTGCAATAATGGCTGTAAAATACATGACTACCAATACGATCACTGAAGGGATGAGCATGTTGCCGCTCTTTTTGTATGCCCTGAAACCAATCCAGATGGCCAATGGAATCTGGATAAAAATGGAGATGACCGTAGCCGGAAAACTGATAAAGAGGTTTGATATGACCCAGGCAAAGACGGCATTTACCATCAGCACCAAAATCAGGATAATGAATAGAAAGAGAAGCCGTCCCCGGCGACCTACCAGTTTATCAGCCAGCATTCCTACAGATTGTCCTTTGTGACGAACCGAGAGCACCATAGTTCCAAAATCGTGAACACCGGCCGCAAAGATAGTCCCGAATACCACCCAAAGCATCGCCGGAACCCAGCCCCAGTAAACGGCTATTGCCGGACCTACAATGGGAGCAGCACCGGCAATGGATGTAAAATGATGACCCAAAAGTACAAACTTGTTGGCCGGCACATAATCTCTTCCATCGTTGAATTCGTGCGCCGGAGTCATGAAGTCCGGATTGAGCTGATAGATCTTTTCAGCCAAATACTTTGAGTAGTATCGGTAACCGATAAAGAAAAGAATGAGCGATAAAGCAGCGACTAAGCTTGCCGGCACAGATCAATGAGTTTATAGAGCGTTGTCGGATTCACCTTTCAAAATATACTTTTAGAGTAAATGTGCAATTTTGGAATAGGCCACGGAAGCACGGAGTTCACTGAGTTGGAGCTTTTGAACCGCAGAATATCGAATTCTGAATATCGAATTTAGAAGTTAAATTACTTCATTATTCGACATTCAGTATTCTGCGGTTCGACATTCTCTCACCCTATTCTATTGATACAAAACTGTAAGGAATCTGCTCTTCACGTTTCATACATACAAAGAATAAAGCGAAAAGAGTATAAGTATGAAAATTTATGACCTTGAAGACCGATTAATTGATTTTGCAGTACACATCATTAAAGTTGCAGAACAACTTCCGAAAAACTACACCGGCAATCATTTAGGTAAACAAATAATCAGATCTGGCACGGCTCCCGCGCTCAATTACGGTGAAGCCCAGGGCGCCGAATCGAGAAAAGACTTTATCCATAAGATGAAAATTTCGCTAAAAGAACTCCGGGAAACGTTCATCAATTTGAAAATCATCAAAAAGTCGGGCCTGATTGTAAATTATCAAACATTTACTGAAGCCCTGAAAGAGTGTAACGAATTGATTTCCATTTTTGTGAAAAGTGTGAAAACTGCGGAAAAAACATGATAGACTAAACCGCAGAATGTAGAACTCTGAATATCGAATTTCGAAGTGAAGTTACTTCATTATTCGCATTCAGTATTCTGCGGTTCGACATTCCCTCAAATCACTCATTCAATAAAAATAACACCCCTCGTCCCGACGAAATGCAATCGGGACACTCCCTTCTGGGGGAGATTTTTTTGTCAACATTCTGTGTTTCAGTGGCTAAAACTAGTCGTTCAACAAAACCGCATCTCCGTATCCCAAATCACGAAGTCTGTCCAATTGTGTACGGGCGTCGCCTACAATCACGTAATACATGCGATCAGGGTTGGCGTATTTCCTTGCCAATTCGCTAATCTCCTCACGGCTCATTTCGCGGACAACATCCTGCTGATCGTTGATATAGTCGGCCGACCATCCATTGGCGCTCATGGTTTGAAGAATTCCCAATTTTGCTCCAAGGGTTTCAAATGCCCGGGCATTGCTCTTCAGCAAGAAGCTCTGTGTGTTATCCAGATCCTGCTCAGTAAATGTATCCGGGTAGTCTGCCATGATATCACGGATTAACTCAAGAGCTTCAAAAGTAATATTGCTTCTCACACCGCTGCCTACAGAAAACGGTCCCGGCAGATTGCTGCCTGAAAATCCGGAGCCGATGCCGTAGGTGTAACCTTTTCCTTCACGAAGCTCCTGCGTGAGGCGTGATGCAAATCCACCGCCTCCAAGAATGTAGTTCATCACCGTTGCCGGGTAGTAATCCTCATCCGTTTCCGGCATGGCCAGGTAACCAATTCTCAATACAGACTGCGACGCATTCGGCACATCATAGAAATAGACTTGTGACTGCTCAGGTGGCTCCGGCGTTTCAAACTCGGGAAGTTCAACCGACTTGGCCTCCCATTGTGATTTCAGATCAGAAAGCGAAGTTGTAGCGGTGCCCTGATCAATAGATCCGGCAATATGAAAGTTGGCAACAGAAGGTGAAATATTTGTTTCATAATACGCTTTCAAATCATCCAGAGTGATCGATTCCACACTCTCATCGGTACCCAGGCTGCTAAACGACAGTATATGACCT
>NZ_JAWLDW010000072.1:1626-13747 GCF_041686455.1 Rhodohalobacter sp. | reverse complement strand
GTTATTTGCGGAGCCGTTATTTGTCTAAAACGAATCCTAAGTCAAAAGTTCAGAAGTTGACAATTCACTTCTAGCTTTGTCGTCAAAATCTGTACTTTCAGTCATGGGTAAAAAAGAGATAGACATTGAAATTGACCGGCTGACCAATTCCATCGAAAACAGTGTTACCGGTGAGGTTTTTGATACGAGCGTTGTTCGACTTGGTAAAACAGGCAAGAAGGAAATCAAACCTGCAGAATGGCTTTTCGATTGGGAAGAAGAATTAAATTTATCAGGTCGAGAGGTTTACAAGTTAATTACCGTCAACAATCCTAAAATCATTCATGGTTTGTTGTGCATTGAAGACAAGAGAGATCACATTTTTATTCACCTTGTTGAAAGTGCAAATTTCAATAAAGGAACCAACAAGATATATCTGGGTGTAGCCGGGAATCTTTTTGCTTTTGCGTGTAAAGTCTCATTTGAGAAAGGGTATGAGGGATATGTTGCCTTTGACTCCAAGTCTGCGTTAATTGAACATTACAAGAAAAAACTTGGTGCCACGAATTTCAAAGGACAACGAATGTACATCGAAACCGTTAACGCGTTGAAGCTTGTGAAAAAATATTTTAAGGATTAAACCCATGGCTATAGTTAAAGAACCCAAAGGAATTGATTTCGTTGTAAAGTCAGAACCCTGGTCTGATGAAGAGCTGAAGGAATTCAGGAAACTGATGAAAAAGCAGAAGTCTGAGCTCGGTGAAAAAAAGCGATCGAAGATCAAAGAGAACTATAAAAAAGTTTCCAAGCAACCAGCGTAGCTTCCACTCACCTTTTCAGTGCTACACCAAATAACCAGCGGCTCAAACGGTCGAGTTTGCATTTCGAAGCTTTTGAAAATTAGTCGTCTCGCCGTTTAGCCGCAAAACCGTTATGGTGCTTGCCTGTTTTCAGAATATTTCACGTTCAAGACCAATAAGATGTGATTATCGTTAAAAAGAAAAATTAGTTACATTTGATTTATGAAAACGTTAACAATAAACATACCAAATACAGCAGATATAGATGACAAGGAGGCAAGAATGTCATTGGCATCTAAATTATATGAAAGAGGCAAACTGACACTGGGACAAGCGGCTGAATTGGCCGGCTATTCGAAAGAAACCTTCATGGAGCTGCTTGCTGAGTACAACGTTTCTCTGATCAACTATCCTGCAGACGAACTTGACGAAGATATAGAAAATGCCCAGCGTCATAGTATCTGACACTAGTTGCCTTATTCTATTCTACAAAATCGGAGAGCTGGATCTTCTGAAAAAGCTTTATGGCAAACTTCATATCACAGATACAGTTTTAAAAGAGTTCAATCAACCGGTTCCAAATTGGATTGAAATTGTACAACTGAAAACAGATGTACATAAAGGATTGTCTGGTTATCTTGACACGGGTGAAGCAACAAGTATTGCATTTGCCTTAGAGCATGAAGGATCGCTGTTAATTATTGATGAAATCAAAGGGAGAAAAGCAGCGAAAGAAATGGGTATTCCGGTAACCGGCTCGCTTGGTGTGTTAATAGCAGCAAAAAACACGGGCCATCTGAAAGCTGTAAAACCGATTATTGAGAAAATCCAGAAAACTAATTTTCGGATTTCGGAAAATTTGATTGAACGAGTACTTGATAAGGTGAATGAGTCCTGAACAAGATCATTCGCAGCCATAACCAGCGTTTCAACCGGATGTTGCCGCTTATTGGCGGTAGTAAAGATTTTCAGAGTTGAAGCATTTCCTGATTTTTATCACTTTAGTAGCTCGAAATGGCCAAGCCGGTTAAGCGCCAAACCGTTATGTGCAAATAGATGAATCAATATTTAAACATGTTTATTGGGTTGTCGTTTTTATTGATTTCTACAATCCTTATATACCAGTTTTATCAACTAAAAAAAGTCGGATATGAAAGGAATAGTCCAACATATCTAAAAGCCGTCGTTTATTCTAGTTTGGGCTTTGCTTTACTGGTATTTGGTATAATAAACATCATCTTGTTTTTTGACACATAACACCATTAAAAAGGACTTTGTCAAGGGCAGATAGTTTCCCCACCGTCAATTAACGTTCTCATTCATTCTCTTCAGCATTCTGACATGTATCGCATACTAATGGCAAGGCCGGTCATGTGATCGTAGCTGACGCTACTTGCGTCCAAACATCCGCCGGAAGTCGGTCAAGTTCATTACGTGCTTACCCCCGACACACTTTTCGGGTCTGTTCTAGTTGTCTGAACAATCCCAGATCTAAAACCGAACCAACAACCTTCCTCCCAATCAGTTATTTCCTGCGAATCTGTGTGTGTCATTTGTTCGAATTCAAAAAAATTCCTTGCAGTTCAAGCCACTGACTATTTTCAAGATATTAATTATCAATATTTTATAGTGTTGTAATCCACATATTTATAACCTTGGCTTGGCATTTTCAAATTTAAATATATATAATCTTTGAAATACAACGCTATATCACGGGGGACTTACCATGCGCGCAAGAATACTATTTCTAATCATAATTCTGTCCTTTTTATGTTGGCCGGCCTCAGCTCAAAATATTCTGGAGTGGGGAGATGTATCACTCGAACAGTGGGAGGTCAATTCTTTTGAAAATGATGAAAACGCCCACTCAATCATTCTTTTCGATGTTGGTGAATCTTATGTCGACGAAAACATTGAGATCATCCACAAACGGCATAAGCGAATCAAGATCCTGAACCCCGATCAATCTGACTATACCGAAATCAAAATTCCCGTTTACGACGACCGATCTGTTCAACGATTGAGAAATGTATCGGCTCAAACCATAAACAGAGGTGCAGATGGTGAAGCTGTAAAAATCGAAGTTGAGAAGGATAATATTTTCACTGAAAACAGCGACGATTGGGAGATTACCTCTTTTACATTTCCGGCACTGGAACCCGGGTCTATTGTCGAGTATGAATATGAAATTATTTACTCCAATCCGGGAGCCCTGCCGGGGTGGACGTTCCAGCACAGCTCGCCTACTCTGCACAGTGAGTACCGTGTATTGGTACCCGACTTTCTGAAATTCAGCTCATATAACTATGGCTACCTGCCGTTTGAGCAAACAGATGACGATGATAAGCATATGAATAGAATGAGCAGGTATTACAATCTGGCTCCCTCATTTGCCAATTATACGTTTTTCCGAACGGTGCTCAAGGATGCGCCTGCAATACGGGATGAACCTTATGTTACAACACTCGACAATTACAAAAACCAGGTTAAATACCAGCTTGCCGGCTACACAAACAACGATGGTCTTTATCGGAGCTACATGAGTACCTGGGACGAGATAGCAGATGAACTTTTGGGTTCCCATAGTTTTGGCAAATCTATTACTACGCGGCGTAGTCTTCGTAAGTCAACTGAGGAGATTATTGATGGCATTGACGACGAAATGGAAAAAGCCCGCACCATCTATAATTACGTAGCAGAAAACGTTCAGTGGAATAATAAATACAGACTTTCTACAACGGATCGTGCTCACAAAATCCTGGAAGATCTGAGCGGTAATTCCTCTGATAAAGCTATTTTACTGATAAGCATGCTTCGCAGTGCCGGACTGCAAGCCGATCCGGTAATCGTTAGCACAAGGTCGAACGGCAATGTAGACTGGAATTACCCAACACCTCGCTCATTTAATCATACAATTGTGCTTCTTCAGATTAAAGACACTATTTTACTTCTCGACCCTGTTGATGATATTATCCCCTTTGGCATCTTAAATCCACCTTCAATAAACGGGAGCGGTCTTTTAATGCGCGGAGACAATGCTAATATTGTCGACATCACACCCGACAACCTTAGTTCGGTTCGGACGGCTTCGGTGCTTAACCTTGATAGCACAGGAAATCTTTCAGTCCAGCTACGGTCGAACTATCATGGATATGATGCCATCGTTCACCGTTACCTGGCAGAACAGGAAGATCAGCAGACCTATCTGGAGGAGAATCATCTGGAGAATGCCCCCGGTTCGGAAATCGAAAAATTTGAACTGCTCAATCTCGACGATTCTTCAAAACCCCTTACCGTTAATGCAGATATTGTGAATGAGCAGTATGCTACAGTTGCAGGCAATATGATCTATATCAATCCCTTTTTTAAGGACAGAATTTCTAAAAACCCGTTCAGTAATCCAGACAGAAACTTTCCTGTAGAGTTTAATTATGGGACAAACAAACAGGTCAAAACCACCCTAATTATTCCGGAAGGGTATGAGATTGTTGAAATTCCCGAAAACAGTTCAGCTCAATTCTCCGAAAAAACAGGATTTTCATTTATGCATCAGGTTGCCGGCAACACCGTTCAGATGCTGCTTGTAACCGTTAATAATGAAATTATGGTTAATGCTGACCGCTATGAAGATCTTAGAAACTACTATGCTTTCCTGACTGAGTTTTTTAACCAACAGATCGTATTGAGAAAGACGGATGATTCAGCTGAAGTCCTCATGGAAACTGAAACCGGTCAATCCGGAAATTAAACCATCGAGGAATTTTTATGACGCACGGATACCATTTTTTTCGAAGTGCTTTTATAATAATTTTGTTTTTGTTTCCTGTTCATTCGGGAGCACACACTTCCAATTACCAGAATACTGACCCCGCCGTCTCATCTATCAGCCCGGAACTACTGGAAGATGCTGATGCTGTCATTCGGATGCACCACAGAAAGGTCGAGCTTAATGGTCCCGGTGAGGGACATATGTACGTTGAAAAAATGGTTACCATTCTTAATTCCGACGGTTTACCTCATGCGTCAATCCGTGTTCCCTACAACAGTTTTTCCAAAGTAAGCAAAATTAAAGGATCGCTTTACGACGCCGAAGGCAATGAAGTTCGATCCATCAAAAACAGGGATTTTGATGACGAGTCACTCGTATCCAGTTTTTCACTCGCCGAAGATTCCAGGATTATAAAGGGAGATTTTAGACACCCCGAATATCCATTTACGATTCAGTACAGCTACCACATAGACTACTCAGGGTTTATTCAGCTTCCGGCATGGATACCGATATCAAGGGAAAAGACCGCGCTTGAGTTTGGCAAGCTGATTGTTTCCTTACCTGCATCCCTCGGTTTTGAGTATAGAAAATTTAATTTGCCTGACGACAACGAAAGCATTTTTCGTGAGAACTATAAGTCAGGGTACCGCTGGGAATTATCGGATTTACCGGCCGTAAAAAGAGAGGTGATGGGGCCGCCTTGGTTTCAGCTCTTCCCGGCTGTTGTAATGAGGACCAACCACTTCGAAATGGAAGGAAATCCCGGAAATATGGAGTCTTGGTCGGCTTTGGGAAGTTGGTTCGGCAGTCTCTGGCAGGGACGCGATGAACTGCCTGATGCGGAAAAACAGACGGTGGACCAAATGATTGCTGAACACGGTGTAACAAAAGATCTGATCGAGGCTATTTATTCACATCTTCAGAGTAAAACCCGGTACGTTAGTATACAGCTTGGAATTGGTGGGTTCCAAACCGAAACCGCTTCATTTACGGCAAGCAATCTTTATGGTGATTGTAAAGCCCTCTCTAACTACATGCTGGCGATGTTGCGCTATGCGGGATTTGATGCGCGGCCGGCCCTTATTCGAAACGGCGGGTTTTCATTCCCATTTGATCCTGAATTTGTACATAACCCTTTCAACCACGCAGTGATTGCCATTCAGTTTGAAGGCGAAATGATCTGGGCCGAGGCCACTAGCAGTTCTTTTCCACTGGGATATCTCGGCTCATCAAATTCGAACCGGCACGCCCTCCTGTTCAGTGAAACGGGTGGTGAACTTGTTGAAACCCCCAAACAATCCCCTTCTCAAAACTATCAAAAACGGAATGCCTCAGTTAACTTGAATAGTGATGGCACAGCATCGCTCTCCATCAATACGGAGTTTGGCGGAAAACAGCATGAACATATCAGGCAACTCACTAGAGAGTCGAATATTCAGCAAGACCGATATGTACGCAATTTACTTCCTTTCAGCCTTTATGAGATGCAAGAGTACAGTGCTAAAGCCGATCCGGCAACACCGTCTGCTGAGTTAATATTGAATTTAGACGTGGAAACCTTTGCAAATAAATTGGGGAGCAGGCTTATGTTTCAACCAAACCTTCTGGAGAGGGGCCAAACTTATGTTCCCGCAGATGAAGACCGTAAGCAGCCGGTATACATCCGGTATGCGTACCACTATATTGATGAGCTCACATTCAATATTCCTGAGGAATTTTCCATAGAGGCAACGCCCGACTCTTTAAATCTTGACTTTGATTTTGGCAGTTACTCAGCAAAAATCACTCCTTCTGATGACGGTAGAACACTTCACTACTACCGTGAAATTGCTATGACCCCGGGAATTATTCCAGCTGACAAGTTTGAAAGCTACAGGAATATCATGAACAACATCTGGAAAAGTGACAACAGCCAGGTGGTTCTTGTTAAAAATTAGTGTTCCCTGATTGCGATACCGACTTAACCCAACACTTGTGGATGTTTACGACCTTGTCCTTCAGGCAACATTCACCATACAACTTCATCTTGCAGTTTTATATCACGAGAGGAGTTACCCACCTGAACTTCATAGCTGCCTGATTCGAGCACCCATTTAAGATCTTCCGGATGGTAGTACATAAAGGCCGACTCGTCCAACTCAATGTTTACGGTAGCCGATGCTCCGGGTTCAAGCGTTACTTTTTCAAAACCTTTTAATTCCCGGACAGGTCTTTCTACTGAGGGATCTTTATGGTGCACATAAACCTGAACCACCTCAGCGCCTTCTCTTTCACCCGTATTTGTGACCGTGCTCTGCACCAAAACTTTATCATCATCTCTTTCTACCTGAAGGTCTGAAAACTCAAAGGTTGTATACGAAAGTCCAAAACCAAAAGGATAGATTACATCTCTATCTTGAGTATCGAAATATCTATAACCTACATAGATATCTTCTGCATAATCGACGGTTCCGTCGCCCGGAAATTCGCCAATGGAGTGCGAAGGATAGTCCTCATGTGAATTAGCAAATGTCATAGGCAGTTTCCCTGAAGGATTCACTTCTCCGAACAGTATCTCTGCTATAGCTGTGCCTCCTTCCATTCCCGGGTACCATGCTTGCAGATAAGCCGGCGTATCAGGCAGCCAGTTTTCCATTTCCACATTACTGCCGCCCATCAGCACAACTGCCGTATGGTCATTCACGCTGTTGATTTGGCGGATAACATCTTCCTGGCCGAAAATCAGTTTTAGGTTCAGTTTATCACGGGCCTCAGCGTCATATGTGCCCTGACCCCACGGCATGCCTTCGTGACCGTGAATCCAACCACCCACAAAAATCACGGCGTCAGCCTCCTCGGCTAGTGCAACAGCCTCCTGCATCAAATCTTCATTAGCCGTGCGCGCCAGCTCTACATCCCGCTCATTCTCTCTGGACTGCGAAGCCGCATCGCCGCCGTCCCCTCTGAAAAGACTTTCATCGTAATAGGGCTCGTATCCTTCGGCGTAAATCACCTCAACATCATCACCTACCAGATTCTGAATGCCCTCAAGCGGGGTAATTTCATACAGGGCCGGCACCTGAGAACTGCCCCCGCGCTCGGCAAATTTACGCGTGGCATTATGACCAATGACGGCAACGGTCTGAATCTCTTCCCTGTCCAATGGCAGTAGTCCATCATTTTTGAGCAGTACGATACCTTCCCGCGCCACTTCCAGAGCTAACTGCTGGTGTGCATCAACATTCCTCTGACCCTGGCCGTGATCGGTCATGGCTGTGGTCCGGTACATCAGACGCAGGACGCGGCGAACTTTTTCGTCCACATAGCTCTCATCGACTTCGCCGCTTTCTATCATTTCTTTAGCGGGATTGGCCAGATAAAATTCATCGTACTCCGGGTTGTCGAAGTCGCGGAGCAATTCGGTGCCCATTTCGATATCCGTGCCGTATAAAAGGGCTTCCCGGGTATCCTTAACCGAAGCCCAGTCGCTTACAACGGCTCCGTCAAATTCCCATTCGCCTTTGAGGATTACATTATTGAGGTATTCGTGATGGGTGGTATACTGCCCGTTAACTTTATTATAGGCTCCCATTATACTCCATGCACCACCGTCTCTGACAACCATTTCAAATGCCGGGAAATAAATTTCATGAAGGGCACGCCGGCTGATTTGCGCATCGATATTGTGGCGATCCGTTTCCTGATTATTGGCCGTATAGTGCTTTGGCATAGATCCGACCCCCTGATCCTGCAGACCCCGTACATATCCGGTTCCCATCACTCCGGTCAGGTAAGGATCTTCGCTGAGATATTCAAAATTACGGCCATTTAACGGGCTGCGAATAATATTGATGCCCGGTCCCAGAAGCACATCTTTGCCTCTTTCCTTGGCCTCATTACCCAGCACCTCGCCGTAATCATATCCTATATCCTTATTCCAGGTAGAAGCAAGGCTTATACCAACCGGAAGGTAGGTGGATCGGTCGTCGGCATCTTCCAGGGCATACCAGCCGCGTCCGTGCTCATGACGAACACCATGCGGGCCATCAGAAAAGACAAGTTCGGGAATATCCAGACGGGAAATGCCTCCGGACGTAAAAGAAGAACTGGCATGTATCAGATCCAATTTTTCATCAAGTGTCATGAGGTTGATTAAAGAATCGAGTTTAGCTTCGGATACTTCAGCAGAGCCTGTGCTTCCAATTTCCTTTTCACGGTTCGAATTGCATGAAATGAGTAACATGCTGCCTGTTATTATTACTAAAATGAAAATTATGTACTTCATAGTAAGATCTTTATGATTGATGGCTAAATAATTTTAAAGTCTTTGCCTTGCTGTTCTTGGCTGTTCTCTGTCTGGTTGCAGTTAGCGATAGTAGATCTTTCGATTTCTAAGTGATAGTCTTTTAATAGCTTTAGCACTTCAGATCAATATATTCACTTTTTTTCATTTTTATATTTATTTGATCAATATATCATTGAATATGCTGTTCTGAATTTTGATTCAAAAATTATTATTGGGAAAATTTCGTGAGATTCCATGGATTATCAACCCTGATAGAATAGATCTTCCGGATCATCATAAGGCTATTTCAAGAATAAAACTTCATGCCCTTCCCCTAGTTTTACAAAGTTGAAAGTCTTTGCCAATCCGTTCCGGACATCGATACACCAAGCTGGATTATTTTAGGGTATCAAACATTTCATTCCTGATTAAAATATTTGATTAGAATTTCTTAACTTAATGAAACATCTTTATGTAAAAACCATCCAGTATTGAATTTAACGAATAAAACATATTGGGTTTGGGATGTAGAAGATCAAGAGATTAGTTGTGATAAGAGATTTTTGAATCAATTTGATTTTACTGATAGTGAATTTTTAACACCTCTTCATTTTTGGGAAAACCTCATAGGTCCAGACGATTACACTCTTTTTTTAAAAGAAATAAAAGATCTTTTACGAAACCCTGACAAATCCACATTATCAATTCAGACCGGCCTTAAATGTCCGCCGGGTGAATTTATAAGTGCAGAAATTACGGGTGAACTGCATAGTCCGAAACGTATAGCAGGAGAAATCAAACTTCTTACCCAAAAGCCACTCCAATATGATTCTTATCTGATGAAGATGTTAATGGATCATCTTCCTCACAGTATCTTTTTCAAGGATCAGCAGAGCCGATTTCTGCGAATAAATAAAACCTGTTCTGAAAAATTTGGTTTCGATAGTCCCGAAGAAGCTATCGGTAAAACCGATTTTGATATCTTTGAAGATGAACATGCACAGTCAGCTCTGGATGATGAAAAAAAGATATTAAACACCGGCGAGCCCATTATCGACAAAGAGGAAAAAGAGGTGTTTACTGACGATAAAAGCGTAAGGTGGACGTCTACCTCAAAATTCCCGATGCATAATTCTAAAGGGGAGATTATCGGGACGTTTGGAATCACGAAGGATATCACAGAAAATAAAAAACAACAGGATGAACTGAGAAAGACCATTGATATTATCAGCCAGCAAAACAGCCGGTTTCAGAATTTTGCCCATATCGTATCACACAACCTTCGGAACCACGCCGGTAATATAACGATGATTCTCTCCCTGATTGATAAAGCTGACTCCGACCAGGAGCTGGAGGATTTTATGGAATACCTGGCCACTGCTTCAGACCGTCTAAATGAAACCATTCAGGATTTAAACAATATTGTAGATGCTCAGTACAATACAAACCTGGAGTTCAAGCCGCTCAATCTTTTTAATAATCTTCAAAATGTGAAAGATATTCTCTCATCAGAGATCATGATTCACAATGTGGAATTTATAGAATCAATTCCTGAAAATTTAGAGATCGAGTACAATCCGGCTTATCTGGAAAGTATTCTGCTAAATTTGATCTCCAACGCCATTAAGTACAGCCATCCAGACCGTAAACCTAAAGTAGAAATTTCAGCAAATAAAAATGGGGAGGAAACCATTTTAAGAATTTCTGACAATGGGGTAGGGGTCGATCTTGATAAACATGGGAATGATCTTTTCGGGATGTATAAGACCTTTCATTCCAATAAAAACTCTAAGGGTATCGGGCTCTACATTACCAAAAACCAGATTGAAAGTCTTGGCGGCAGGATTGAAATTGAGAGTGAACCCGGGAAAGGAAGTCGTTTTACCGTCTATTTTGACTCTTGATTCTCAATTTCCGGAGATATGCGTTACAGTAAACGCTATATTTATGCCAATACTTGAGAATATCTATGCCCATGAACCGAAACTCAGATCAAAGCGTCAATCCACTCTATAAAAAGTGGCGGTTCTATCTCTACCTGATATTTGGCATTATCTTAACTCTGTTCATTCTTTTTTTGCTATCCCTGATAACCCTCCGTTGGGTAAACCCATCTGCTACAAGTTTTACCTTGCGGGAAAATTGGTCTGAGCTTAAATCAGAACGTTATAACCTCAGAGAATTTTGGTTCAGTAGCGATGAAATTCCCGAACAGATGAAGTGGGCTGTGATTGCTTCCGAAGATCAACTGTTTTTGGAGCACAGCGGATTTGATATGGAGTCGATTCGTGAGGCGTGGGAGGAGAGACAGAGCGGGGAGCGGACCCGCGGGGCCAGCACGATTTCGCAACAGGTTGCCAAAAACATATACCTGTCACCGACTCAAACATTCCTTCGAAAAGGTTTTGAGGCAGGAATTACAGTCCTCATAGAGCTCTTTTGGTCAAAAGATAGAATTTTAGAAGTCTACCTGAATATAGCCGAATTTGGTCCCGGGATTTTCGGTATCGGTAAAGCTGCAGACCATTTCTGGGGGATCAGCGCCTCGGAACTTACACCTGAAATGGCCTCCCGTCTTGCCGCCGTTCTTCCCAGTCCAAAAAGGATGAGAGTAGAACCTCCTTCACCCTTTGCAGAAGAAAGAAGCTTATGGATTCTGCGTCAAATGACTCAACTGAGCGGTATTGCATACTATCAACCGGAGGAACCAGATGAATTTGATGATATCGACCCTTTTCTTTTACAGGCTGAAACTGATCTGGATCAATATTTGACGTCCCAAGAACAAGACACAACCTATTCTGACAGCAGTGACGTTAAAAAGATAAATGAAGACCGTGAGCTGATAAATATAGATTTGCCTGACTCTCTGATTCAGTTACCTAAACCGGACACATCTTCGGTTACTCCCGATTCAGTAAATTTATTTTAAGATCTCCACGATTGTTGGTGAATCACAGTCAGTGCAGATGAACTCCTCATTGAGCTGAACATCCGTCGGTACAATTTCTCCGCAACATCCTAAATCCCGGTAAAGCGCATTTACGTACAATGTATCTGTAGAAAAATCTCCCAAGGTAAGTTTAATAACATCTGATACTGAACCAAAAATCAGGGGGATTTTTTATCTGTAAATGTACTGTCTACAGTAACAGAATATTCAATCTCCGATTCCAAACTTTCTACAGATAAATCATCGATTGAATAGGAAGCAGACTCTCCAAACAGCAGCTTTTCACCTGATTCAGCGTCCAAATACTCTAATCCGATCATAAAAATCGGGGTGTCACAAATTACACCGGAGCAGCT
>NZ_JAWLDW010000072.1:0-1526 GCF_041686455.1 Rhodohalobacter sp. | reverse complement strand
TAATTATTTGTTAGTTGAGATCAAATGAACTAGCTCGGGAAATCATAACAAGATTCAATTTAAAATCCATAACCTCTTGAGAAATTATAAACTTATTGAGAAGTATCCCCCTTCAAAACATATTAAAGGGGGACTTAGGGGGATGATCAATTTTGCCAATGAATAAACATATAGCCAATGGTCATGATTACGATGGTCATCCCCCTGCTCTCCCGACCGCTTTCGGGATCGGGATCGCTTGGTCTATTCGAAGGGGGACTTAAACCACCATTGATTAAATCAATTCTCCAGCAGGCGCCGGTTTCTGGAAATCACCGTTTTAGATCTATTTTTAAGAAGATCGGTTGCATCCATTAGCATCTGCTCATTTCCGGGAAATTGTACCGCGCTACCACCTATGATTTTCTCTGTCTCTTCAGACAGAGCTTTTCTGTTTCCGCTGAACTCACCGTATCGATGTTGAAATACGGCCTCCACCGAAGCAGACTCTGTACGAAGAAGCTGATCCGATCTCAGGTCATATATATCGAGCGAACCGGCAACGAATGCAGTTTTTTTCTGTTCCGATTCTGTGATCTCCGCAGTTACCGTAATCATATTTGGCACCTGGATATCTGTTCCGGTTGAATCTTTTTTCACATTGCCGTCTTCATCCAGTTCGTACCTCAACCCATCCTGTATTTCCCTGCTTTCAGAGTATATTCTTCGTTCCACGGTTTCGGGTGAATAGGCGATCTCCGTTATATTCAACACCAGAAAATAGTCGTACTCAATATTTTGATTTTCGTAGGTATCGAAGTTTAACCAATGGGTATTCAGATCTTTCAGTGTGGTTTTCTTCATCTCTACATCGAAAAAATCAGGCAGCACCATGCCGGAGTTATTTTCAATAAAGTAGAGGGCGTGGTTCATCCCCAGTTGATGACTTTCATACAGTTTTTGATCTACATCTTCAAAGCCAGGGTAGATCTGCGCCGCCCTGTCAAATTCGTTATAAGCCTGTCGGGCGCTCATTTTATCTCCTCTTTCCAGGAAGTCAACTCCACGTTTATACGACACCTCTGCAGCAGCCATCTTTGATTCTACAATCTCATTATCATAGTTGTAGAAAGTAAATTCATTTCGGATTTGAGATGGCAAACTGCGGACTTTATTCTGTCTCCAGTTTAGCTGTTCATAGAGCTCATAAATTTCAATCCAGCTCTCTTCCAGGCCTTCCAGCTCCAGAAACTCAATTCGCTCCTTATCGAACATATTGGCCAGCTCATAAGCCTCTTTTAAAACACCCAGCTCTTTCGAGTTGTTAGGCTTTTTCATCAGTTTTTCAGTTGCTCTATCAATTGCCTGGTCGTATTGACCGCGCTCCAGCATCTTTTGTGATGAGTTACACGAGATGAAGAAAAACGATATAATCAGCAGATAGCTTGATTTTTTCATGATAACCACCGTATAATTTTATTTGCTCTTAGGTTACTGAAATCACCCACAAATGCCAACATTTTGATCGCTGAAGAACTATTTATGTT
>NZ_JAWLDW010000071.1:0-13813 GCF_041686455.1 Rhodohalobacter sp. | reverse complement strand
GTTCATGTTTGGAAACTGATCATCATCTGATCGGTTATAACCGGTTATGATAAAATCTCCACCTGCATCCTGAATCACGTCCATTGCCCAGTCGCTGTTAGAACCGCCATAGGTATTTACCCACTGTTGTGTTCCGTTAGCAGTGAGTTTAAGGGCAAATACATCGCGGTTTCCGCGCGCCTGACCGGAGAAAATACCATCTACAGAGGTTGTTGTTCCAACAATCAGGAAGCCGCCATCCTGGGTGCGTATTATGGTTTTCCCAAGGTCGTCGTTGGTTCCGCCGTAAGTAAATTCAGACTCCGGTTCTGTTGGTCTTTCCGGAGGCTGGGTAATCGACTCTGCATCACAGGATAACAGTGAGGCCATTAACAGCAAAGAAATAACAATTGAGGGAATGAAGCTACGCATGGCTAATAGGATTAATTTGAAGCCGTTAAGAGTAGTTAATCAACTACTCTGCATTCTGCAAGAGTTCCACTTCAAAGATTAATACGGCTCCTTCCGGGATGGACTGTGGGGGAGAATCACCATAACCGATGTCAGCAGGTACAAACAGTTCATAAATGGCACCTTCCTGCATGAGCTGTATTCCTTCAGAAAATCCCGGGACTACACCCTGAAGCTGAAATTGTGAACCTTCGGCAGGAGATTCATCAAAAACATAACCATTTGTAAATGTACCGGTATAATTTACCCTGACTAAACTATTTTCATCAGGGCTTGACCCATCCCCCTGCTCTATGACTCTGTATTGTAATCCGCTTTCGGTGACTTGTACATCTTCTCTTTCGGCATTGTCAGCCAAAAACTCGTTGGGTCGTTGAAGAAAGGAGTCGAGTGTCATGTCAAAAATCAATACGGACCCGGGACGAATAGGGCTCCCTTGTGGAGGATTATCTCCGTAGCCCAGCTCAGGAGGGATCACGAATTCATATTCAGATCCAACTCCCATCAGCTGAACTCCTTCATAGATACCGGTTAAAACGTCACTGGTTAAAGCAAAATAGTCTGGTTCAGGTGTGCGAACAAATACTTCATCGTTGATGAGTCGTCCCTCATATTCCAGGAATACCACGGCTCCTTCATAAGGAATTTCTCCCTCACTCTCTTCTATGACTCGGTATTGAAGTCCGCTTGGTGTTACGGTTACTCCTTCTTTTTGTGCATTTTCTTCAAGGAATTCAGTTTCGTCAACGGGTTCTCCAAAAGGATTTCCGGGGTCACTCAGGCAACCGGTTGTTAAAAGTGCAACGAAAAGCAGGGGTAAAATTCGGTAGTTGATCTTCATAAATAGAGTAAGTTGAAATATGTTAAAAAAGAATCAAAGTGTTGCAGATTCTGGCAGCTTTTGTATCAGCGACTGAATATTCAGGATATCAGATGAAACAGAGTGCTCAATGTCTGAACTCAACTGCTTACTATAAAATTGTTCATCCGTGTAGTGGCCCCAAAACTGTCGCTGACGGTCAACCATCGGAATGATTCTTTCAATCTGGTCAGGTTCAAAAAAAAGAATTTTTCGATGTAACTCTTCAAAAGCATCATTGATCTGACTTGCCAATGTAACGACAAAAGGAGAGCGATGTTTTGTTTCATCCTCCAGCAAGTTTTGGAGTCCAAACAAGTCAAGTCTGATATTGTGACAAAGCAAAAGCAGATCAGATTTGAAAATGATTTCGGGCTGACCGGCTTGTTGCTTATAGTAGTTGTAATTTCTGATGAATTTTCGGCTTGTTGTAAGCGTGGCTGCAGCAGCTGCAGCCGTAAACTCAATCAAATCCTCGGGGTCTAGTTTGGCCATTCTGCCGGATTTTCCCTCCAGTCATTCAGCATCTTCAGATCACTCTCAGCAATATAACCCTCTTCGAGGGCTACCTCGATCAGTGTGGAGTAATCCGTAAGACAGTAAACCGGAATATTCAAATTGGTGAATTGGTCGATGGCTGTTTGAAAACCATACGTAAAAATACTCAGTACCCCGCGTACATCTGCACCTATAAATTGAAGAGCTTCAATAACGGAAACGGCCGAACCGCCTGTTGAGATCAAGTCTTCAATTACAATGGTTGATTGGCCTTTATCAACTCCACCCTCGATTTGATTGCCAAGACCGTAAGCTTTGGCTTTAGCACGTACATAAGCGAGTGGTTTATCCAGATTCTCAGCAATCCATGCGGCATGGGGAATACCGGCTGTTGCGGTTCCGGTAATGACTTCTACGTTGCTGAAGTCTTCACTAATAATGTCTACAAACGCCTTGGATATTTTCTTTCTGATTTTTGGATATCGGAGGGTTAAGCGGTTGTCGCAGTATATAGGTGAATTCCATCCGGAAGACCAAGTAAATGGATCGTTGGGTCGTAAAATAACGGCATCTATATCCAGTAAGTGCTTAGCCAGCTCCCTGGCAAAGTCTTTGTCTATGATTTTATTGATTCTGTTTATTTCTTCTAACATGGTGATTTATCTTTGCTCCTGTAATCTGAAAAGGCTGTAATTTTTCATGCCTTAACTTATAAAACTTGTATTAACTGTCTGTTATTATTTGTGGGAATTTTATCCGAGAATTGATCCCAATAGTACTTTTAGCAACTCCAGGCAAATAAGCGCATAAACACCGGCTGCCAAATCATCAAACAATATACCAAATTTTCCTGGCAATTTCTCTAATCGAACAATTCCCAAAGGCTTGACGATGTCGAAGATTCGAAAAAGTATAAAGCCGGCTAAAAGCATGCCGCTGTTCTCCAGGTAGCTATAATGAAAGGAGGTGAATAGAAATACTACTGATTGTCCTGCGGTTTCATCGATTACAAATTGCCCCGGATCGTTTCCAAATCTTTCTACACAAGCATCGGTTGCCCAGAGTGAAATAAGGGAAGCTAAAAGAACTAAACCTGCTATGCCGAATGAGGGATGAACCAAATAAGCCGCACATACCACCGGAAGTGTAAGCAGGCTTCCCCAGGTGCCGGGAGCTTTCGGTAGCAATCCTGAGCCAAAGAGAGTTCCAAAGGCAATTTTCAGAGTTTTCATGCCGGCTGAGAGCTCTTAAAAAGAGAGCGATTTACAAAAAGGTATTCAACGCCGGAATAGACGGTGATAAATACAACCATTATCATTCCCCAAAAGAAGATGTCCATGCTGTAAACATTCAGCACAAATTGCCCTACAGCACCATCAAACAACAATAAAAATCCAAATAGAAGAGCAACGTATAAATAGCCCATTTGAATAGCTGTTTTAATTTTAGCCGTTTTTCTGGTTTTAAGGGTAATATCTTTTCGTTTTGTGTAGATTCGAAGTCCTGTTATAGAGAGATCTCTAAAAACGATTACGGCTACAGCCCACCATGGAAACTGGGATGGATCCAAAAAAGGAAGGCAGACAAATCCTGCAAATGTCAGAAATTTATCGGCTAATGGATCCATGAAGATGCCGTACTCACTCTCAACATCGTATCTTCGGGCATAGTACCCGTCGAGCGCGTCCGTAACGGCAGCTATCGCAAATACTACCAGACTAATTCCTCTAAACAGAAGATCATCCTGGATAAAAAGAAGTAGGAAAACGGGCGCCATGCCCAATCTTAGGGTGCTGAGTATGTTGGGTAATTTTTCCACATCAAAAGGTAAAGTTCTCAGTAAACAAATGATATATTAACTCGGAATATTCACAATGTTATAAGTGGATGTGACGTAAAGTACTAAATTCAATTTACTTACCATCGTTATCTCCTTTTAAAAACTCTTTGGTGGTATTTCCGAGTAAAATCCCTTAAAAGGATGGGCAAACAGAATACAAAATTTCATTGATCACCTGCAAAATCCTATTTTCAACGTCATATGAAAAAGGCACAAATTATATCTATCGGTAACGAGCTTCTAATCGGAGATACAATCAACACCAATGCCTCATGGTTAGGTGGATTACTTACCGAACAGGGATTTTATGTTGAACAGGTATTCACTATTCCTGATGATTACGATATTATATACAAGAAAGTAAAAAAATCTCTGCAACAGTCAGAGTTAACGGTTGTAACCGGTGGACTTGGACCAACTCACGACGATATCACCAAGAAGGTGTTGGTTGATCTTTTTGACTCGAAACTTATCGAAAACAGAGAAGTGCTAGATTTTATTAAGATGATTTTTGAAAGAAGAGGATTTACCTTTAGCCGGGTTAATGCAGCTCAGGCTCAAGTTCCTGAAAATTGCGAAGTTCTTTTTAATAATAAAGGAACAGCACCGGGTATGTGGTTCGAAAAAAACGGGAACTCATTGATTGTGCTTCCGGGCGTTCCCAATGAGATGAAATTTTTGATGGAAAAACGTGCACTGCCCAAAATCCATGAACTTTTTCCGGATCGGGAAGTTTGGGCTACTCGCTACTTTAAAACTGCAGGTGTACCGGAAAGTACTCTCAGTGAACAGATTGGAGACTTAGATGAGTTTGTTAACAATGGTGTTGGAGTGGCATACCTTCCTGGACCGGCCGGCGTTACGATACGGATTAGTGCAAACGCTGATACATTGCAGCTAGCCGAAGGGAAACTCACAAAATTGAAAGACTTGCTATATGAAAAGGCCGGAGATGTGATTTTTGGAGAAGGTAAAAATTTAAAGCTGGAAGAGGTGGCCGGTAAAATACTGACAGATAATGAGCTGACAATCGCCACAGCAGAAAGCTGTACGGGTGGCCTTCTTTCCAGTAAAATTACCGACATTCCAGGCAGCAGTGCTTATATGAAAGGAGGAGTTGTTGCTTACGGAAATGAGGTCAAAATATCTGCACTAAACGTTTTGGAAAATGATTTGAATAAAGGTGGTGCGGTGAGTAAAAATGTGGCACTGCAAATGGCCAAAGGCGTGGCAGAAAAAATGAAAACAGACATTGGAGTATCGGCCACAGGTATAGCAGGGCCGGGCGGTGGCACAGATGAGAAGCCCGTTGGTACGGTTTGGATGGGTTTTTGGATAAAGGGCGACCATTTTGCACTTAAAGCTGTTTTGAGCAACGACCGGCTGTTGAATAAAGAGCGCACGGTGATGATTATTCTGGAGACCGTACGGCGTCGGCTTCAAGGCGTAAATGAATTACCCTATCAACTGAAACCTCACTCAGCTTGATCTATTTTTTAACCATATGGACAGCATTTACTTTTTCGCTGCAGGATACCATTCCGCAGCCAACTCAGGCTGATACGCTGCTTCAACCGGTATCTGCTGATACAATACGTCAGTCAGTTGAAGCAGATACTACACAGGTTGATGAGTTTGAAACTGAGACGCAAAAACCGGATACGGTTTATGTTTGGGAGTACGATCTGCAAAAAACCATGGACGTGGCAGAGACAGACAGTACTCTTCGCTGGGTTAATATGGTGAACCTTTTTGACAGGTTCTACGGGGCGAAAGGAGCGATTACCTATCGTACCGGTACGTCGGGCAGGCTGGACGGTCTGGAACTGCATGCATATGAATCACGACATCTGAATATGCAAATGGAAGGGTTGAGTATCAATGACCCGCTGACAGGCGCCGTACACTGGAATCGGATACCCATCAGGAAAATACGTGAGTATAGAGAAGCCGATTATGGAGCAGCGTATCACGGGGAGATTAAGCTGATAGATCACTATTTAACGCAACCCCGCACGTATCTGAATTTTGATGAGAGTAAGTATAACTATCGAAATCTTGATTTTGTGTTCACACAAAATTTAAGAGCGGATACCAACCTGGAATTTTCATACTGGGACAGGAAGGATGGAGGCGGCTACAGCCGGTCAGGTGTGGAAGGCAGGCAGGCTTCAGTAAAAGTTTACCACCAGCTTTCAGATCGATGGCTGTTGAAAACACTCTACCTAAACAATGCATTGGATCGTGAGGAATCTTTTGGCTATATCGTCAACAATCCGGAACTCTTTACATTTAATACTTTTACGGAAGCCCCCATTGAAAATAATGCCAATTCGAATCAAACCTCGAGCGATATTTACATCCAGGCTCATCACAGGCCGGAGATCAATAGCGCTGTTCAAACTGAGTTTGGCCTTCACTATCAAACCAACAAGTGGTCTCTGAACTACTCCGCCGATTCAATAGCTACCGAATTTAAACAAGCAGAACTGTTTTCGCGGCATCGTCTAAATTTGGGAAGAACAGATGTGTCTTTTCAGGGGAGTGTAAGATGGCTGAATGAATCTGCAAAGCAGAACTTAACGGAAGAAAACTGGCTTGGGGCTCGCGGCAGGGTTGACTTGAATATCAGGCCTTTATCGTGGCTGCACCTTCAATCCTATTCAACTGCTGAATATTGGGACGATGAGCGCCTGAGTACTGAAGTATCTGGAAGGCTTACGTTGTTTCCCGGTAGCAGAATTACACTTTCAGGCTTCGGCGGCTACCTCAACCGGTCACCGGACCTGCAGGCGCTCTATTGGCAGTCATCGATATATACAGGTGATCCAACTCTGGAAAATGAGAAGGAAATTTCGATGGGGGGGATGATCGAATACCAAATATTAAGTTGGTTGAATACTGGGGTACGGGCTGATCTGAGGCTCAATGAAAACAGTGTATTTATCAATGCGATCAACCAATTTGAAAATATTGATCCTTTTACAAACATAAGCGGAACAGGCTGGATAGGACTGGATAGCCGTATATTTGAAGGTGAATTGTCTGCCGTTTATAAATCATTTTTAAATGATTCTGATAATCCCGTAAACCAACAGCTAGAGGAGTCGGGCGACCGCATCTGGTTAAAAGGCCATTTATATTGGAAAAACTACCTGTTTGATCGCGCTACGTATGTAAAAGCCGGTATATCAGGAATGATGTCTCCGGGAGTTTTTGGTACAGCAGAATACATCACACCGCTAAATAGATGGCAGCACGGAACAAATTCACTGGGGAATCCTCCCTATCATAGATTGGACGTTGATATCTCGGCGCGTATCCGTTGGTTTATGCTTTTGTTAAAGTGGGAAAATGTACTTGACGGAGTGAATCAGCTGGGCTACTTTGAATCAACTGGATACCCCATGCCCGAGCGACGTTTTCGACTGGGCTTGAGAATATTATTTACAAATTAGGTAAGCAAACATGAGCTTGGGATATGTATTAAAAGAAGGAATGGCGGGTTTGAACCGCGCCCGTTTGGCAGCCTTTACGTCTGTCTTTTCACTATTTGTTGCTGTACTTTTGGTGGGTGTTCTCTCCCGGGTGGGGTATAACGCGTACGAAGTGATGCAAATATTGAAGCAACAGGTTGAAGTAGAAGTGTTTCTTCAAAATATCGATGACCGTACCTCACAGGAAATCCGTGACAGAATTGAAAGTGAAACGATTGTAGCTGAACTCTCCTATATCTCCAGAGACAGTGCTTCAAAAATATTTCAGCAGGATTTTGGTATTGGCAGCGATGCCCTGGCTGATCTTCAGTTTCTTCCAGCTTCCTACAAGGTGAAGATTGTTGAAAATGCAGAAATCACACAAATTGACTCATTGGTTCAGCAGGTTTCGGGCTTCCGAGGTGTAGATGAGGTTCGTTTCAACCAGGCACTGCTGCAGACGCTGGAATCCAGAACGGAGACCCTTTTTATTATTGGCGGCGCGATTGGTGCTTTTATTCTTTTTGTGGCGATGGTGCTGGTGTTCAACACAATTCGGCTTACCATTTATGCCAAAAGAGATTTGATCCGTGCCATGAAATTGGTTGGAGCCACCAACAGCTTTATACGCAGGCCTTTTCTGGTTGAGGGCATGATGCAGGGCGTTATAGCTGGTACTGCTGCAGCGGCTATTGTCTTTGGTCTATTCGAGTGGGTTGTTCCTCAGGTTGTCCCACAACTGGGAGTACTCTCCTGGCCTTTTGGAAGATGGTATTTCCTATTGGGCGCAATACTGATTCTTTCAATTTTAATGGGTTGGTGGGGCAGTCGGTGGGCGGCCCGGAAGTTTATCAGAGAGACCAAGGTTTATACAACAAATTAACTAATGGGTTGAAATACCAGAACTAATCCAGGCTTCAATTGACGATCAGGCCTTTTCCTTCTTCAGAGATTTGATTTTATCACCATCCTCTTTTCGTCGCATACAAGCCTTTTTATCCTTGCACCGACCGAACAGATGCAGCGAATGACCTTCAACATTGAAATCATGTATCTCTTCCATGAGCCGCTGTATTTCTAAAATGCGAGGGTCACAAAACTCGATCACAACTCCGCATTCCTTACAGATCATATGATCGTGTTGCTGATAGGCATACGATCGCTCATAGTAGTATTGGTTCTTTCCAAACTGCTGTCTTTGTACCAAACCGCATTCAATGAGCAAATCCAGGGTGTTGTAAACGGTAGCTCTGGAAACACGTGTTCCGGCATTTTTCATGTTGAAAAAAATATCATCCGCGTCAAAGTGTCCTTCAGCCCTGTAGATCTCCTCCAGTACCATAAAGCGTTCAGGCGTCTGACGCTGATTTCTCTCTTTCAGATACGTTCTGAAAATTTCTTTGACCAAAGTAATTGTTTCTTCCTGGGCCGGATGTGCCATAATGTTTCAATAATTAAAAATTCAATGAATGTAATTGAGGAGGTTTGAATTTAACTATATACTATCTGAACTTTTAAAAACATCAGAAATTATGTGGTAAATTTAAAAGCCTCGTAATATTCGGGTAATATGTTATCTTTTATCAAACTAGTTAACAAAATTTGAAGATATGCCAACGCTCGTCGCTTTTGAGACTATTACTGACCTCTACCAAAACTTAACTCAAAAATACGAAAATTCTCCTAAAACTGCTTTCGCTTTTAAACCTACTCCAAACGACGAGTATAAAACGGTTACCTGGAATAAGGTCAAAGAGGATGTAAATGCTCTTGCAAGTTATTTAATTGATTTTGGTATTAAAAAAGATGATCGGGTCGCGATATTAAGTGAGAACCGATACGAATGGGCAGTTGTTGATCTTGCTACACAGATGGTTGGAGCAATAAATGTGTCGCTTTACACTACACTTCCCCCCAAGCAGTGCGAATTTATTCTGAAAGATTCCGAGGCTAAGCTGTTTTTTGTTTCTACAGGTATTCAACTCAAAAAAGCTGTAGAAGTTTTTGATAACTGTAAGGATCTCAAGCATGTGGTTGCTTTTGATAAACCAAAGGTTCAGAAATATATGGACCAAAAGTACGTAAGCCTGTTTGAAACTGTGCGCAATGCGGGATTAAAATTTTTTTCGGATAATGAAGAAAAAATTAAAAAACGCGCTTTAGAAACTTCTCCTGAGGATATTTCAACACTTATATATACGTCCGGCACAACAGGTAATCCGAAAGGTGCCATGCTCACCCACAGGAATATTGTTAGTAATGTAAAGTCAGCCCACGAAGCGATAAATATTGGTGAATCAGATCGCTGTCTTTCTTTTTTACCCCTCTGTCACTCATTTGAGCGGACAGGTGGTTATTACGCTATGATGGCCGGCGGGGCAGAAATCTACTACGCTGAAAGTGTGGATACGGTAGCCAAAAATATGCTCGAGGTTCATCCTACGATTGTAATTAGTGTACCGCGCCTTTTTGAGAAGATTTACAATCTGGTGATGAACAATGTGAAAGAGGGAAGCGCTATTCAGCAATCCATCTTTGACTGGGCTCTGGACATTGGTAAACGCTACTGGCATGGTGAGCGTGGGATTGTAAGTATGCAGAAAAAAATTGCAGACAAGCTCGTTTTTGATAAGCTGAAACAGCGAACCGGTGGAAACATTCGGTTTTTTGTTTCCGGAGGAGCAGCGCTTCCGGCTGATATCGGGGCATTTTTTATGTCGGCAGGTCTCAATATTCTGGAAGGTTACGGGCTTACAGAAACCTCTCCGGTAATGTGCTGTAACCGTTATGGCGATGAAAAAATGGGAACAGTCGGGAAGGTGATCAATGGCGTTACGGTTGGGATACAGCGACTGGAAGACAGTAAAATTATTGCTCAGCTGAGTGGTGAAGACTATCCATCTGATTTGACATCCGAAGAGGGAGAAATTTTGAATCGCGGACCCAATACCATGAAAGGGTACTGGAAAAATGAGGAAGCGACAAAAGAGATGATTGACGATGAAGGCTGGCTACACACCGGTGATGTCGGAAAATTTGAAGATGGCCGTCTTAAGATTACCGATCGAATCAAACACATGATTGTGAATGCCGGTGGTAAAAATATATATCCCGGCCCAATCGAGGATATGTTTAAAACAAGCCAGTGGATAGATCAGCTGGTGGTAGTGGGTGAGAAGAGGAGCTACATGGCCGCACTGATTGTTCCCAATTTTGAAGCGCTGGAAAAATATGCGAAGGATAATGACATTAAGTACTCCAATATGGAGGAACTGCTGCAGCATGAGTCTATTCAAAATCTATATAACAAAGAGATCAGATCATTCTCAAAGGAGCTCGCATCACACGAAAAGCTGCGTGACTTCCGTCTCTTAGCTAATGAATTTACCGTTGAAACCGGTGAACTGACACCAACACTGAAGGTGAAGCGAAGAATCATCGAAGATAAATACGGCCATCTGATTGAGGATATCTTCGAAGGGGACAGTGCTTAAAATACGATTTATTCACCGCGGAGGCGCAGAGAATAGTGCTATTTTATTCAATCTCCCTTTGAGGGGAGTACGGCTTTAGCCGGGAGGGGTGTTCGATGAAAAATTAGAGGCTATTCCTAATCTGTCACTGGTAGCGTAATCCCGGCAGCCTGGTTCACTCTATTTGGTTGGAGTTCTCTTCTTCCGGGGCAAAGCCGAATCACGTCTGTGAGATGCTCTGCAAAAATTTATCATTTAGCTTTGAATCTACTACTTATCATCCCCCTATTGCTCACTTCGAAGGGGGCACTCTTAAACAAATTCTTAACTAGAACTCACGTTATTTAGCCCTTCTTCGCCTTTCGGGTATCAATAAATGATTTGACTCCCAAAATCACGAAAAGGATACAGAGCACCGCCATCACAGCCTGACTCGCTGCTGCAGTAAAGCGAACGGGCATGTCGCCGCCTAACAGGACGGAGATTATTTGTCGCAGTCCGGTGAACGATCCGCCAAGCCCTAAAAGAGCGAGTAGTACCGCCGCATGCATCGAGTGTTTTTGAAGGTTGTCAGATTTTTTTGCTAGCAGACCGAGCCCTATAAAAACAAATCCAAATAGAGAAGGGATCAGGGCTGTCAGGCTTACCATTTCTGTTGCGATATAGGAGAAAAAACCGAGTATTACGAGCAATATCCCGATATTGATAGATAGCTTAGGCATGAATGTATAAGATTAGTCTAGTTATTAAGAACGATTATATAGCTTTCCAGTTTTCTGAAAATTTTCTTTACTCTTCTGCGGTTAACACCCAAATCTGAATAGCCAACCCGGCTGGAGCTTTTAATATGCACTAAAGAGTTTGGACCATCCTTTTCAACGATTGCAAGCACATCATCTTTAAACCCAAAGAGTGGAATTTTGAAAACAGACTGGATTTTAAATTCGGATGAGTCTGCTTCAATCTCGTGCGGATTGAGATCGACAAATGCTTTTTCCAGGAATTGAAACAGCTGGCCTAACTCAGTTTCAAACTTTTTTGAAACAATAATGCAGTTGGGTGAATCCGGACACTCCTCGATTTCAGAATGGGTCTGAGAGTCGGAAGCTATGTCGGAGGTTTGTGAACCCTGTAGTGGAAAGTATACGGCCATGGCTGCTGTAATGAGTAGTACTGTGAAAACTCCGAAGAGTAAAATTTTACGCTTGTTCACACAACTCCAAACACTCTTCCAGCGTTTCAGCAACTTGAACAATTTCACGGTTCTCAGATTTTATGAATCCGGCTTCTACGGAATGATCCATCATCTCAATCAGGAAATTATAGTATCCGTTTAGATTCATAATCGTGACCGGTTTGTTTAATAGCCCGATTTGATTCCAAGTTATAATTTCAAACAGTTCTTCCATAGTACCGAATCCCCCGGGGAAAGCTACGAATGCGTCAGCCAGTTCTGCCATGTGAGATTTTCGCTGATGCATATCTTTCACGGTAATGAGACGGGTTATTCCGCGATGGCCCACCTCTTTGCTGAAAAGATTTTCGGGGATAACTCCAATGACTTCTCCGCCGTTAATCATCACTGAATCGGCAATTGTACCCATAATTCCAAGTGATGATCCCCCATAGATGAGAGTGTGACCATTTTCTGCAAGAAGTTTCCCAAACTCACCTGCTCTGTTGATGATGTCGGGATTATTTCCGGGTGAGGAGCCACAATAAACGCATATATTCATACTAAGACGCTACTTTCATCATTCTGTCGAGTACACCTTCCAGTTTGTCCAGAAAGAAGTCAATCTCTTTTTCATTGTTCTGTTTGCCGAAGCTCACTCGTATGCTGGAGTTGGCGATTGTTTCATCCCCGACAATCTCTTGAAGTACGTGAGATGGTTCAGTTGCCCCGGAAGTGCAGGCTGATCCGTTAGAAACGCATACTCCTTCAATATCCAGGTTTAGAAGAAGCATTTCACCGTCGAGGCCCTGATTACTGTCGGTTTTAAACCCGATGTTAATGATGTGCGGCACACCACCATCTTTTGGTCCGTTGATGGTGAACTTTCCTTCAAACCTCTTTTCCAGCCCGTCGATAAGTCTTTCTCGCAGGGCGACAAACTTTTGAGTATTTGCTTCCATGTTTTTATCGCATAGCGCCATCGCTTTTGTAAGGCCAACGATACCCGGAATATTGGATGTTCCTCCTCTACGGCGTCGTTCCTGAGATCCGCCCTGAAGCCAGGGAATCCAGGGGGTCCCATTTTTTACATAGAGAACTCCAATGCCTTTCGGACCATAAATTTTATGAGCGCTGATACTTAACATATTCAGCCCAATTTCCTTTACATCCACAGGAATTTTCCCCACACTTTGTACAGTATCGGAATGGAAGGGAACTCCCGCTTCACTGCAAACGGCAGCAATCTCATTTACCGGGTTGATGGAGCCTATCTCATTATTAATGTGCATCAGGGAGACCACTGCAGTCTTTTCGGTGATTGCCTCTTTAACCTGATCGGCCGTTATGATACCATCTGAATTTGGTTTGAGATATACAATCTTAGCTCCTTGTCTTTTGAGTGATTCTGCGGGATGCATTACGGCGTGATGCTCGATCGGGGAAGTGATAATTTCATTCTTTCCTGCTGGTGATAGTGCGGAGAAAACACCCTTAATGGCAGCATTGTCACTTTCTGTGCCACCACTGGTAAAAATAATTTCTGAGGGCTCAGCATTTATTAGTCGAGCAATTTCTTCACGGGCATCTTCAACTGCAACCTTGCAATTTCGTCCAAACTGATGGGCTGCATCAGCATTTCCAAAATCTTCAGTAAAATAAGGCAGCATTGTTTCGAGTACTTGAGGGTCGACCGGTGTGGTAGCCGCATTATCAAAGTAGACAGGATCCATAATCAAATTATCAGTTATGATTTTTTCGAGCTGAATAAAAATATTCAAATTGATCGTGAAAAACAGTTTTGAATTTTATCTTTTACAAAGTGCATTCATTAACTGATTCAGATGTGATTATTTCGAGGATTTAAACAGATCGAAACCTGAACTTTTCTTACATTGAGCGCACATCGAATTTCACACGACACAGATTCAAAAATATGTCTACTACATCTCCTAAAGAACCTGAAGTAAATCTCGATCTGGCCAAAGAACACGGCTTAAATGAGGAAGAGTATGAAATGATTAAGAACTTTCTCGGGCGAAT
>NZ_JAWLDW010000198.1:0-3154 GCF_041686455.1 Rhodohalobacter sp. | reverse complement strand
CGGGAATCATGATCTCCGGTTCCAGGGTCTGAATCAAGAGCCTTAGGTCTTCTCGATGACCGTGACCCGACGCATGAATATCCAGATGCAGGCTAACGTCTTTCTTTTTGAGATTCTTCTCCAGTCGGTATCGATCGGCTTTGTTTATCAACGTGGGAATGGTTGATGATGAAAATATTACATGATCTCCTTTCTGAAGCTGAAACGGATATTGGTCTTTCGATAATCTTTCAAGCACCGAATTTTCTTCCCCCTGATTTCCGGTACATACAATTAACCATTTTTCTCTGTTCTCCCCGATTTTCTCAAACAGTTCGTTTACTTCATCCCGATAACTTGCCACCTGTATTCCTTTCAAATCCAAATATCCGAGATCTTCAGCAGGTTGTGTATAATCTTTCAGAGATCTGCCAATAAATGCCACTTTTCGTCGACCACCGTTTACCTCCAGAATACTTTTCAGCCGTTCAATATGAGAGGAAAATGTTGTTACAACAATAGCAGATCGATCTTCATAAAGTTGGTCAAATTTGAATTGCAGCTGTTCTTTAACCGCCGACTCGGTTGAGCTGGCTCCCCGGTCGGCAACGCGGGTAGAGTCTCCAACTAAAATTTTTATTCCCTGGCTGCCAAGTTCATCAAGTCTTTCATAGTCAACAGTATTTCCTAAAACCGGATTTCTGTCAATTCGGAAATCCAGTCCGTACGCTACCCGTCCATCAGGTGTATGAAGCACGGTTAACATGGTATCGGGAATTGAGTGGGTAACTTTCACAAACTCAATTGCAAATTTGGATGTGAGATTATGGATCTTTCCGGGCTCAAGCACGATTCTTTCATTTTTTACCTCCTTGTCGTCCTGACTGATCTGCTCTTCAATAATTTTCATTGTGTAGGGAGAGGCAAAGATCGGGCAGTTATAAGAACCGGCCATTTTTGCTATAGCACCCACATGGTCTAAGTGCCCGTGACCAATCACAATTCCCTTCACTTTCTCTTTTTGCTTATAAAGCTCACGATCGTTGGCAATAACACCGGAGTGAATCAGGCTTTTAGTAGCAGTTGACTCTACGGGATTTTCCATATCAATCAATTCTTCCATATGGTATCCCATATCTAGAATAACAATTTCATCCCTGACCTCAATTGCGGTCATGTTTTTCCCGACTTCGTTGTATCCTCCAATTGTATATAATTTCATAATTCCTCAATTAAAAAAGACCCGGTGAAAACTCGCCGGGCCTGAGATGAATTTTAAAAGCTATTATGGTACAAAACGCAGTTTAGTTGCCAACTTTAAAAGATACCTTCGCATTTACTCCATAAGAAACTATTTCGTTGTTCTCTACTTTAGCATTCATCTCTTTAACATAGATCGATTCTATATTATTTACCGATTTTGATGCCTCTTTCAATGCATTTCTCGCTGCATCGTCAAAACTTTTATCTGAACTCGCTATTACTTCTATTACTTTTACGATTGCCATCTTTTCTCCTTTTTTTATTTAGCCTTGTGATTAGAAAACGAAAAACGTGTACCCATTACTCTGTAAACTCTTGCATAATTTCCGTGTTTAGTCTCATTCAGTTGATCGGAATAACTTTTTCTCTCTACTCTGGCGGTTGATCAAAAATAGCTTGCCACTCACTTGGGAGCTTTACCATAAGCTCACTAATTTCACCCGGTGCATTTTGAGATATGATATTGGTCACTTTCCATATCGCTGTCAGTGCTTGCTCATCGTGCCATCCAAACTGGTCCTTCAAAATTTCAATACAATCTTCTGGGGTATCATCATTTTCGTATTTTTGATTTCCCCTGAGCGTGTCATAATCCAATTCTTTAGGAAGTGCTGCTGTAAAATCGCGTGCTGTTTTTTCATCTACCGAACTTGCTATAACTCCGGCAACGGCCTTCACGGTTTCTTCCGCTGTTTTATCGTCATTTATGTAATCCAGTGATTGAATGATCTCTTTGTGATACTCTTGTATTTGCATATCCGTAAAATCTCTCATTCCGATTCATCTCTACAACATTATTCATATCATCAAAATTCGAAATAATCTGTATACGATAGAATAACTCATGGCGTTTGAAAACTGCATGCCTTCTTATTTAGAGCAAAATTGAATCCTTAAAGTTTATGTTTAACACTCAATTTCTCTCTATCTTTTGGCAATGAACTGACTACAACCTTATTGATTTTTATGAATAACAAAGTTTTTTATCCCCTGTTGATTCTTTTTTTAGCAGCCAGTGTAGGCTTTTGGATTTTCATGTTCCATGGCTCGCAAGAAGAGGTGAATAATGAACCCGATTATTTCGACGGATCTTTTGAGCTGACAATGTATCATGCCCAAGGTTGTGAATGTTGCGTAGAGTGGGCAAAATACCTTGAAAATAATGGTGTAGATGTGACTTCTGAATTGGTGGAAGATTTACATGAAATGAAACGTGAAAAAGGAGTACCCGGCCAGCTCAGCTCCTGCCACACTGCAGTAGCTGATGGGTACATTATTGAAGGTCATGTTCCGGTTGAAGATATCCGAAGATTGCTTGCAGAACGTCCGGCTGTAATCGGTGTATCTGTTCCCGGAATGCCACCAAACTCACCCGGCATGGATCAACCTGTTGAGAACACGTACCAATCTGTGATTTTTGATGAGCAGAGCATGTACGTATACAATACTCATAATTGACAACTCCCTCCCTCTTAATTGCCCATTATAATCTCCATTTTAATCTTTCGGGCAATTAAGCACTTCTATTATAAGCTTTTATTCCTCATTTCTGGCCCTGAAGTAGAAAAAGCCACCGGTCAGGAACACTAGTATACCAACCCAAGGCCCCCAGCTCACTGTTAGCGTAGCATCTGCAACATCTGCAAATCCTGTATAGATGGTAAATATTATGCCCGAAATCAAAAGTACAATCCCAAATACTTTCATATCATCTCCTTGTTTATAATGTGACGTTCAACCTGCTTCCTTTCTATAAATCTACTACTTAAAGTTGAATTTTCTAATTCTGTCAAATTCCGATTAGAAATGGTAAAAAAATATTTTTTTGTGTAAGCGGTTTTCTATCAATAAAACCCATAATCCACTTTTAATCAATAAGTTAGGGTAAAATCTTAACTGTTTCTTCATCTAA
>NZ_JAWLDW010000070.1:7780-13926 GCF_041686455.1 Rhodohalobacter sp. | reverse complement strand
AATCACAATATCCGGTATCGTGTTTCCATCATGCCTATGGTAGGAGCACAGTTTGATCGCAAGTTTGAGTCTGTGGTAATCCGGGTTTTGGATGACAGAAAAGTAATTACCGATCTGAATGTGCTGGGTCTGCAGAAAAAGGCCAAAGAGGATTTTGTCAAGTCGATAGAGAAACCGTCCGGTATTACAATTATCACCGGACCAACCGGTAGCGGTAAGTCGACTACGCTTGTTGCCGCTCTCTATTATGTAATCGACCCTACCAAAAATGTTCTTACGGTTGAGGAGCCGGTTGAATATCTGATTAAAGGAGCACGTCAGCTGAAGATCAGTAACAACATGACATTTGATATGGCGATTCGGGGGATTCTTCGTCATGACCCTGACATTGTGCTTGTAGGTGAGATGCGTGACCTTAAAACTGCTGAAATTGCTATTAAAATGGCGAATACCGGTCACCTCACATTTTCTACGCTTCACACGAATGATGCTCCGAGTGCCGTATCCCGACTCTTTAAAATGGGTGTTGAACCATTTCTGATAGCTAACGCTGTTAATCTGGTGATGGCTCAGCGACTGATTCGCCGTCTTTGTAAGTGCAAGGAACAGTATGACCCCCATCCCGAAACACTGCGCGGAATAGGTTTTACGGAGGAGGAGATCCAAAATGAATCGTTTTATAAAGCAGTAGGCTGTGAAAAGTGTAACGGTACCGGGTTTAAAGGGCGCGCTGCAATTCATGAAGCTCTCTTTTTCAGTAAAGATATAAAACGTATTATTTTGGAGTCGGGTGGCGATATTGACGAGGAGCAAATAAAAGATCAGGCGGTCAAGAACGGAATGCTTACATTGCGTGCATCGGGCCGTGAGCGAATTAAGGAAGGGATAACTACAGTAGAAGAGATTATTGCAATTACCCTGGATGATTAAATGAAGCGTAGGTGAATAATATGACCAGATCGGACAGTAATAAATTAAATATGATGCCATTGTACATGCGGAACCTGCTAAAGGATCCGCCGCATCTTTTAAAGAACTTCCACTATGAAGATGTCCTTTCTTTTCTTGAATTGGGTAATGAGGAGCGTTTTCTCCGGGGTGAAACGATCGTGAATGAGCACGACAGAGTGCAAACAGCATACTTGGTTGGGGAAGGAAAAGTTGGTGTGTGGAAAGATGAAATTCAACTTGCCGTATTAGATGAAGGCAGTTTTATTGGGGAAACATTTCTGTTCAGCAAACAAAACCGTATGGCCAAAGTTGTGTGTGAGGAGAATGCTATATTACTCGCATTCCAGAGATATGATGTGCTCAACTACTTTAGACGCCGGCCTGAAAAGTTATTTAACATTTTTACTAAGAATATCATAGAGATTCAACAGAAGAAAATTGAAAATATGAATATTCAATTGCTGAATCTAAAAAAAAGACTGTTGGGGAATGAAAGCTGGAAGTAACGGCTAGTACTTTTAGGTACAGTTATTTTGTAACAATCGCAGTTTTGGGTACTCTTTACCTATAGTTCAGAAGGTATGAATAGTTTTGATGAGTGCCGCTCAAAATTAAAAAAATGTGTTTTAGGCGTGGAAAAAATTTCGTTGGATTTTGATTCATTTTAAACCTGCTGAATATTAAAAGTTTAAAAATCATCTACATTAATTATATTCGGTAAATACCTAACTAAAAACCCTGCATGAGTACATCGATATCATTAAAACCGATTCGGGAAATTTGCGGAAAGATTGCTTCTCAGATACCTAAGTCTAAAAAAGGACTTGAGTATCATTCTGCTATAGGTGAAAAGGTGAATGAATTGCCTGAAGATCAGAGAAAAATATTAAGAGAGTCTCTGAATGCTTTTCTTATTTACATGGAAAAAATTGAGGCTTCAGATATTGATGTTGGCGGTCACGGCTGTAATGGAAAAATTTGGTACAGGGTATTCGGTAAAAAATCACCGCTTAAAATGGATGTTGATCTTCCCATCGGTGAAACAGATGTACTACTACACAACGTTCTCACGCAAACTCAGCGTAATCAGCTGATGGATAAAAAAAGTCTGGATTTCTCCTACACAATTCAGACAGATGGCAACAGGAACCGGCGGTATCGTGCCAATATGTATATGGATCTGGAGGCTCTGGCCCTTAACATGCGGAAAATTGATACGGAAATTCGTCCGTTCAAAACCCTTGGGGTTCATCCTGAAATTGCAAAGGCACTTAGTTTAAAATATTACAAATACGGTTTAACACTGGTTACGGGAATTACCGGATCAGGTAAGTCCAGCACGCTTGATACTATAATAGACGCCAATAACAGGACTGTAGACGCTCATATTGTGGTTATTGCTTCTCCGGTTGAATTAATTCACAATCCAATCCGAAGTGTAGTTCGCCACAGGGAAGTTGGACGTGATGTTACATCATTTAAGGACGGAGCCGTGCAGGCTCTGCGTCAAGATCCCGATGTAATTGTGATTGGTGAGCTTCGTGACCCCGAAACCATTACCACAACTCTTGAGATTACTGACTCGGGACACAAAACGTTTGGTACGCTTCACACCTCTTCGGCTATGGAAAGTATAGAGCGTATTTTAGGTGAAGTGTCAACTGAAGAGCAAGACCGTGTCAGAAACCGACTGGCTGATGTTCTAACCTGTGTGATTAGCCAGAAACTTGTTTCTAGTCTTGACGGAAAACGAGTATTGGCGAAAGAAGTACTGTTGGTTACCCCCTCCATCCGAGCCGCTATTCGCAATAACAATGTAAATGAGATCTATCAGATGCTCAATGAAGGTAGCGAACTGGGAATGAATACGATGGAGCAAGATTTGAAGCGCCTTTACGACGAGGGCAGAATTTCAAAAGACGAAGCGTTCAATAACGCGAACAATAAGAAACGAATTCAACAACTTTTCAACGAGTTGGATTAGACTAACATAACGTATACCGGATGTTTAAATCTCGTGAATATATTGGCATTAGTCTTGAAGGCGATCATCTGAAGATTGCCCGGATTAAACCTGAAAAAAAGGGTTTTCAACTTTTGAGGCTGGATAAATTAAAATTAATCGATCCAATTAAATCCGGACAAAAGGAAACAGCTTTTGAACAGGATACCCCCAGTGAAGATGTCTTCTCTGAAGAAGATTCTGATGACATTTTTGGTTTAGACCTTGATGAGGATGAAGATGATGATTCGGGACTGGATGAGCTTACTGAAATAGATCTGGATGATCTGGATGATTCGCCAATAGATGATTTTGAGGATTCTGACTTAGTTGAAGAGTCTTCTGTGGTGAAGACTAATGAAGAGTTGTTGGTTCAGTATTTGGATGACTTCAAAAAAAGTAAAGTAACGCTTGCTCTGAATGTCGAGTCCGGGAATACAATTTTTCAAATTGTAAAAAACGAGAATTTCAAAGAGCAGAAGAAAAAAGAGGTACAGCAGGCAGTTGTAGAAAAACTTCAGGCTATTTATGGTTCAGAGCCAAATAAAGATCTTTACGAGTATTTTCTGAGAGAAAACGGAAATCTGATTATTGCATCAATTGATGAAGAGTCGCCTACACTTCAGCTTGTATCCAGTGCAGGTGATCGTTTCGGTGAAAACTACTACATAAACGATGTTGTCCCCGATGAAGTAGCGATGGTTGGCTTGTTTAGAAATCACTATGAAAAGGAAGAGCAAATAATTACAGGCCTGGTTCAGTTCAGTCCGGATAAATGCCGGATGGTTTTCCTCCGTGGCCATGAGATTCTTCAGGTATCGCCTGTGATAAATGAGGGAACAAAGGATAAAAACTTCTTGAACACCATCTTCTCTAAAGTACTGTTTCAGCTCGATACCGGTGAAATACCGGGGCTGGATCGATTTGTGATTTTTAATAACACGGTTGGTGAAGATGCCACAGATTTCTTCAGAAAGAACTTTCCTGATCTGAAAGTTGAAGACTTCAGGTTTGACGAAGAGTTGGTTAGCTATGGCGATACAATGAAAGATATCGTGCCGGGTTACACAACGGCAATCGGTATCGCAAGTGTAGCCGCAAATGTGGGTAAAAGTGAATATCCGGAAGTCTCGTTTCTACCTGAATATGTATCTGATCGACAAAAGATTTTCAAACTTCAATGGCACGGTTTTGTTCTTCTGATTTTAATCGGTGCCAGCCCGGTTGTCCTAAATCACTTCTATCAGGCTAATGTAGCGGAAATTGATCTGCTACAGCAGCAGAACAATCGACTGCAAAGTGATATACAATCCCTTCAGCCGTTGGTTCAAGAATCTGAAGAGTTAACCATGCAGCTAGGACAGATGCAGAATCAACTGGAATTACTGGGTGATTTGAGTGCTGAGAATATTAAATGGTCCGTCACTGTTGATCATTTCAATGAGGCTGCTGAAGAGGTAGGTGGACTTTGGATCAATTCATTCAGACAGAATAATGATGTTCTGATGGTTGATGGTTATTCGCTGAATCGCGAAAGAATTCCAAGTCTGGCAAATCAATTTGATTCCGTCACGCTGCTTTCGGTTCGCAGGGAAGAGGTTCGGGAACGAGAGGTATTTTACTTTAATATGATGATTCGTTCTGTAATTGATGATACAAGCAAATATACGCCTGAAAATGTTCGAAGTCTTAATGATTTAATTAACTAATTGAGAAAAAGTCTATGTCGTACGGTCTTCGAAATACTCTGATTTTACTCTTGGCTCTGTTAATTATAAATGGAGCCGGTTACGCTTATATGCATTTTATTCAAAAAGCTGAAATAGAACAGCTTGAAGAGCGCCAGGTAAGTCTTGAAAATGATTATCAGCAGGATGCTCAAACTGCAGAGCTCGTACCCATGCTTCGGGAACAGTTTGAGGAGGCTACTTCGGTTATTGAGGGGTTTGATAAAACAATTTTCTCAAATAACAACGCAGACGAAATATTTCGCTTTTTATCGTTGATCAACGAAGGGGCAGGAGTGAATTTCAATTTTACATTCAGTGATTCAACCAGTTCGGAGCAATATGGTGTAATCAACTCTGAAATAAACGGATCAGGACCTTATAGAAGCGTTGTACGATTTATCAATGCGATTGAGTACAGTGAACCGGTACAAAAAATTAATGGAATTTCACTTTCACCGTCCGGTGAAGGAGATGGTTATCAACAAGTTAACTTTACATTTCGACTGCAGAGTCACTACGATCGTGTAGGAGTGTTTAATAACAATAACCAAACACCAGATATCGCATTCAGAACAAACGATTCCAATCACAATCCATTCTTTCCGCTTATCCGAAATGTTCCGCCAAACGAAGATAATCTTCCAAATGTGGATCAGAGTCGAATTGTTGGTTTAACCGGGTCGGCAGTCTATCTGATGGATCAGGACGGACAAATGGTTACGCTAAGAGAAAACGACAATGTTTATTTGGGAACACTTCAAGAAATTAATATGCAACAAGGATCTGCCACATTCAGGCTTAACAGAGGTGGAATTATAGACATGGTTACACTGGAGGTACAACGATGAAATTAATCATAAATACTATGAACAGCAGAAATATAGCAGCCTTTTTGATTTGTACTTTTATCGCGATTACGGCGATAGAATCAACAATGGCGCAGGATCGTTACCCCAGAGAATACACAAACCCTGATGAGATGATCTCACTGGATCGGCGAACCACCTTCACCGAAGCCATAGATGTGTTAAATACATTTGCTCAGGAGTATGAAAATCGGTTTATCATTGATCGTACCGGATATACGGGCCCGATTGGTGTAACCCTTCCGGCCATGCATTGGCGGGAAGCTTTGGATTACATTCTGAGGGTACAGGATTTTGTAGCTTTTGAGGAGCCTGATCTGTACGAAATTGTAACACGTGAAGAAGCAGATGCTCAGCAGCAAGTCCAGCGCAGAGGTGAAGATGATGCTGCAAGGCCGGAAGGTGCTCAGAGTATTGATGATTCAGAAATTCAGGTAAATACCCAAACACGGGAAATTAGAATAAATGCTACCTTTTTTGAAGGAAGTAAGCGCGCTCTGCGGGAAATTGGTGTTGACTGGTCTACACTGACAAGCGGAGTCCCTGAAAATTTATCTGATCTTGTTAATCAGGAAGGCGGAGGCGGCGGTGGCGGTG
>NZ_JAWLDW010000070.1:0-7680 GCF_041686455.1 Rhodohalobacter sp. | reverse complement strand
GGTACAATTTTGGAAGTAACTCCTGAAATTGTTCAGTATGCAGACACAACTTTGATCTACCTCAATATTGAGGCTGAACGGTCATCTGCGCAGCCAGATCCGGTGAGTACGGTTATCAGTAAACAGACAGCAAGTACTCATGCATTATTATTGGATGGTGAAAGTACAGTTATTGCCGGTTTATACAGAACGGAAGAGGCTAAAGTACGTCGTGGTATTCCAATCTTGAAAGACCTTCCAGGTTGGTTTTTCGGCCTTAAATATCTCTTCGGATATAACTCATCCGATCTACAGGAGAATGAGTTGATTATACTGCTTCAGGCTGAACTTGAAGATACTATACCAGAACGTTTTGCTAAAAGATTTCAATCTCAGCAGGAGCTTCTTGATGTAGCTCAGGAACGTCACAGAAATCGTTTTGAATACGTAAGCCCCAAATCTCCGAAGCCCGTACTTGGTTCTGGTATAATGGATGAAACTGATAATATTGATTCGGAAACTGAGGTTGTAACTGACGAAGTCAATGTTGTGGAAGAAGAGGTGGAATTAACAAGTACACCTCAAACGATTGATGAAGAAGAGATAAACAGATTGAAAACTGAGCTGGAAGAGCGCAAGCTTCAGGAAGGAAACATGCATGGCAGGGATCTTTCTCAGTATTCCGGAGAATGGCGTGAAATGGAATTGGAAAACATGAACGGAGATTACAGCGATCTCAACTTCTATGTAATTGGTGGTTCATTTCTGGTCAAAGACAATGCAGATCGGCTCTATGAATTACTTACTGATCGTGGATATGACGCTCACATGCTGTTTAATCCGGCTACTGACTACTACTTTGTGGCTTATGATGGATTTGCTGATCCCGATGAGGCAATAGATTATACACGCGAAATTCAGAATACCGTTCAGTCAGAAGCTTGGTTGTCTCGTATTATTCGTGAAACCAGACTGGATGTAAACAGGTAACAGAAAGTTTTTTAAAAAAACCTGACATGAGTAATATCTTGTCAGGTTTTTTGATGTCAGCTACTGAAGTTTATGCTGATTCTGCGGTAGAAATTCTATTAGACTGACGATTCAGATATTCCAATGTAATCCGGTTGAACTCATCCGGTTTATCGACATTTACTACGTGTCCGCTTCCCTCTACAATAACCAATTCACTGTGATTAAAATCCTGAATCATCTTTTGAACGGGGGGCAAAAACATATGATCCTCTTCGCCCATAACGTACAGGGTGGGTGCCTCCATCTCTTTTTCTTTGAAATATCTGAGTAGAGGATTGATATCGTAGGTTAACCGGAACCACTTTAAAAATTCTTTTTGAGCCAGATTCTTTGCATCTTCAACAAACAGAGACCTGGACTCTTCATGATGTTTTTTGGGCATAATAATCCAGGCAAAAAGTTTATAGAGCCAAATAAATGGAACCACCTTTTTAAATGTATGACCGAGCCATACTAAAACCCTGCTGCGCACATCCATTCTGGTAATAGCTCCACACATAATGGCAGATTTTACAATATCCGGATTAATTTCAGCTATTGTGCGAATAATGATAGTGCCGAGTGATACTCCTACAAAATGTGCTTTATCAATATTTTTATTCTTTAAAACTTCAAGCACGTCATGGCTTACGGTTCTGAAGGTATATTTCTCCTTATAGTATTTTTTCATCGTACTCATCTCCTTTGACTTTCCGTGTCCGCGGAGATCAACCAGAAGTACATTAAACTCATCCTTATAGGCCTTCAACTGCTGATACCAAATAGAAGAGGAGCCGCCTGCACCGTGGACAAAAACAACCCAGTCTTTGTCTTCACTTTTATAAAATGATTTACTGTAAAGCATGAACCGTTAATGCAGAAATAGGTATTTATTATTTGCTTTAATAACGTCACAAAATACAAATAAGATACTCCTTATGAAGAAATTGTTTTCCAATGTGACGTTTACCGCTCACTTAATTCTTTTCTTTATTGGATAAAGAGTTATTTTTGATCTATGAAATTTATAAGGTCTTGCTTAAAAACAATCTTCACAATTATTGCCACACTTTTCTTCTACGGATGTTTTGCCATCGGTTATCTAATCTTGAAATTGTTTAGACAAGAAACCGGAGGTATAAGAAACTTTTGTTTAACTCTGTGGGGAAAATCTGTTTGCAAAATTTTATCAATTGAGGTAGAAGTTGTGGGAAATATCCCAGAACCGCCCTTTTTTCTTGTCAGCAATCATTTGAGCTACGTGGACATTATAATCTATTTCAAAACTTTAAAAACTACATTTGTTTCAAAAGCAGAAGTCAAAAATTGGCCTGTGATCGGTTTCATGGCAAAAACGCTGGAAATCATTTTTATTGACAGACGGCGAAAGTCTGATGTGGCAAGAGTAAACCAATCGGTAGCCGGGCAAATATCAGAATACAAAGGCGTTGTTCTATTTCCTGAAGGAACCACATCAAGCGGAGAATCACTGCTTCCTTTTAAACCTTCCATACTGGAGCACCCAGCAAAGAGTCTGATGCCCGTTCATTATGCATATATTACCTATGAGACGGGCCCGAAAGATATAGATGCTATTTATAGTGTGTGCTGGTGGAACGACGAGCCTTTCGGAAGTCATTTTTTTAAATTTGCAGGAAATCGAACCACAAAAGCACGCATACGGTTTGGGGAGAAAACGATACATAAAAGTGAAAGAAAAGAACTTGCAGCAGAACTTTATAAAAAAGTCAAAGTCTTACATCTGCAGAATCAACAACATTCTGAATTGAAAGTATCCAATGAAAAGTCAGTAAAGAGTTAGGCAAGATTGAAGAAAAAAAACAGAAATATTCTGCTCTTTATTCTGGGTTTTTATTTAATTCTGCTCGGCATATCATGGTTTATCCAAATTGTATTTCCGGCTGTAGATCATCAGGGAAAGTATGAAAAAAGTATTGAGTTACAGATTTCAGATCAGCAGCTTGAAATTACTTATCATGAATTGGGATATAATGATGCTGTTGAAAAACCAAAATTGATCATTCTGCCTGATATCTATTTTCGCTCAAAAGCTGTTCTTCCTGTGGCAGAATCTCTGAAGGATTCATTTCATATCATCCTTCCTGAAGTTGTGGAATTTCAAACTGGAACGACGAATGAAAGGTTTACAACTGATCACAAATTAAAATCGCTGAATCAATTATTTGAAGAATTAAACGTCAAAGACTTTCATCTGATGGGGCACGGGTATAGCGGATTTTTATCAATACGAGCTGCTGAAGAACTGGATAGCATTAGAAGCTTAACACTTTTAGGATCTATTGGTGCACAGGAGTTGCGGTTTTTAGGAAATCATCACATCAACCGTTCACTGTATAGTTTAGCAAGACCGATTGTATCTTTCTACAAATACGTTTTTCCTCATTTTGGATGGTATCACTCTCAAAAATTTTCGCTGGAATATATTGATGCTACTAGATATTTAGACCAACGTGATTTTCGTGAGACTGCTAAAGATATTCATGCACCTGTTTTGATACTTCATGATGTTAATGATCAAAATGTTCCGCAATATACGGCAAAAGAGACGCATCGGGTTATTCCACAAAGTAAGTTGGTTTTACTTGATGATATTCAAAACAGAGATATATTAACTGATGAAGGGTGGAGTGAAGAAATTTCAAAGTTTTTAAATCGGGTGGAATCAGGAGAGGGTATAAACAGGCAGGAAGCTTCGGAGCAGAGAATTCAACAATCTTCAGAACCATTTGATTCTGAAGACGTTGAGTCGCTAAGTGGAAAGGCATTCTTTACAATATTTTTTCTCATTATGGCCATGACAATTTTCAGTGAAGATCTTTCCGTTATCGCTGCAGGACTTCTTGCGGCGGCCGGTATCTTTCCATTTATGTACGCGGTATTAAGCTGTTTTTTGGGGATTCTTATCATAGATACAAATATCTATTGGCTCGGGAAAAAGGTGGGTAATCCAATATTGAAGAGAGTGCCATTTAAGTGGATGATCAAAGAAGAAGATTTGAACAGGGCACAGAATCTTTATGATATGTATGGTATGGAGTTGTTGTTTGTAGCTCGTTTTATTCCGGGAGCCAGATTTCCTACTTATTTTTCAGCGGGCCTTCTTAACTCCAAATTCAAAACATTCTTCACCTATTTTGCACTATCAGTAGCGATATGGACACCTTTACTGGTTGGTATAACTGTACTGATTGGACAGCCGATGCTACAGTACCTCACGGTATATCAGGACTACGCAATCTGGATTTTGATAGTTACGATTTTATTGATTTATCTGATTTTTAAAGTAGGAATCCCATTGACTACTGTTCGGGGAAGAAGGAGGTTGCTGGTGAAGTGGTCTAGATTTTTGCAGCGTTTTCAAAGAAACTAACGTTTACTTTTGAAGAATCTATTCAAAATAAATTGACAATCTATTTCCATTACACCGTGTATAATTTCGGTTTGATGATTTAGCTTTTTATTAGCGGCTATATTGAATAATGAACCACAGCCTCCGGCTTTAGCGTCCAGCGCACCAAAAACAACTCGTTTTAATTTTGACCATACAATGGCACCACTGCACATTGCGCAAGGTTCGAGTGTGACATATAAAGTACAATCTGAAAGATATTTTGATGAGAGCGTATCACATGCCGCTGAAATTGCAATCATTTCTGCGTGCGCAGTAGGATCATTCAAGCGTTCAACCTGATTATAACCTTGTCCAACGATACTATTTTCATACACAACAACGGCACCTACAGGCACTTCATCATCTTCAAAAGCTTTTTCAGCCAGATGAAATGCCTTCATCATAAATAAATCATGATTTAATTTAGAATTTGAACCTTTTCCATTAAACATTTGCAGTAAAAAATATTATGTTTAGTACTTCACGATTATTCGTAAATAACTTATAGCGAATTTGTTAAGGAATGTCATTAGATGATACAGACAGTGATCTGAAAAAGATACTGAAAGATAATATTCGTTCAGTAAAAGATTTTCCTAAAGAAGGAATTATATACAAAGACATTACACCACTTTTAAATGATAAGTATCTTTTAGAACTTACTTCCAGATTGCTTGCTGAACCATTTCGAGGGTTTCGCATTGACTATGTAGCAGGGTTGGAATCGCGCGGATTCCTTTTTGGAACAAATTTGGCACAAGATCTACATGCAGGATTTATCCCAATCCGCAAACCGCATAAACTTCCGGCTGAAACTGAATCAATTGAATATGAACTCGAATACGGTACAGATTCTCTGGAAATACATAAAGATTCTATAAATCCAGGCGATAACGTTCTCATACATGATGACCTGATTGCAACGGGCGGTTCTGCAATGGCGGCAACCGGTTTGATTGAGAAGCTTGGAGGCAATATTATCGGATACTCTTTTGTAATGGAAATTGAATTTTTGAAAGGCCGTCAAAGTTTGGATCAAACAGCTCCATTCCATTCAATTTTAAGCATTTAAGAAACAAATAAGCTTTTTTCGAATATATAACCAATAATCACTAAAACATCATAAACTAACTACTATGGCAAAACCAACAATTACCACACTCGCAATGTGTGTTGCTATCTTGTTTGGCGCTGCAGCTTGTGGACCTTCGTTAGTTATCCAGAATGTGGATTACTCACAGCCGATCGAAAGCGTGCTGAGTCCGGATTCAAACAACGAAGTACATGACCAGCGATATGCAATCAAGTTCAACATATCGAATCTTCTGGAGGAAGAGGGAACTTCATCCGTTGATGAAATCCGCCTGATTCGCAACAATGCGGGTTACTACTTTGTTACCGCTGCCGGTTTCAACAATGTATATGTTTTTGAAACTGATGAAGGCGAACTGAAACTGGAAAATAAAATTGAGATTACAGGGCAGGGGTTGGGACAACCGGCTTTTAATCAGCGTGATGGCTTTATCGAACTCGTTGACAGAGCATCCGGCGATACCTATAATCTTAATCAAGAAGGACGAAACTAAGAGACTAATACAATGAAGAAAACAATTTACAACTCACTCTCTATATTAGCTGCTCTTTTATTCGTTGTTAGTTCAACAGTTGTTGCTCAGCAGTCTGATTATCAAATTCAGGAAGACTTCAGGGCAGACTACTCAGAACTTGTTAACCGGGTAGATAACGCAGTTAGTTCAGAAGATCTCGAAGGCTTAAATGCCGATATTGATGGACTTGAAGCAGATTATTCCGAGTACTCGGATATCATTGATGCCGCACTTTATCCGGAAACTTTTTCAGATAAAATCAGCGATTTAAGAAGTCGGTATGTCGCATCAGAACAAAACATCTCAGTAATTGAGCAACTAAATGAACGCATTCGCGGTTTAATGGATGAGCTCGATCAGTTCAGAGATCAAATGACTGAACTGGACGAGGAGCAAGCTGATCTAAAAGAGCAACTCGATCGTTCTTCAGCTAATGAGCGAAGACAGGCTGCACTGATTCGTCAGTACAGACAGAACCTGGAACAGCGAGATGCTTTCGTTACAGAATTTTTAGAAAATCTGATGACGAAGTATCAATCAATGGACTCGTCAACACAGTCTGAAATTGCTGATGCAGCAGAGCGAATGGAAGATAATCCGGTTGATGTTTTAAAGACTATCATTTCGGAATACACAAATATTGCAGATCAGGGTTCAGACCTCTCATCTGCCGACTATCTGGGTATGCGCGCACAGCACGGCTATTTCGCTGATGTGTGGGACAGAATCGGAGACCAACTGACCAATACATTTGCACCGGATTCTCCGGTACAAGAGCGTCAGGAAGTTACTGATATGCTTGCAGCTTGGCAGGCAAGTATAGACAATAAACTCTGGAATGCGCTGTCAACATCGTTCAATCAGAATGGCATTGAGTTAGATTCATTTACCGGTTCCGATGAATTTTTTGATGCACTTGGAGTGTACGTGAGAGAATCTTCTCAAGCAGCTGTTGAATCAAACAGTGAAGAGGATTACGAGGCATACCAAAACTTTGCCAACTACTGGAATTCTACTGTTAAAGGACAGTGGGGCGAGGTATTGGTTCAGGGTGATGTTCTCTCTACGTCACAAATGGCGGAGATTGATGTACAGCTAGGAACATGGGGAGAAAATGCTCCACCAACATCGAATTTGATGTTTATCCTGTTTCTTATCAGTCTGGCCGTTATTCTTGGCCTTGTAGTACTTCTTGTAACCAAGAAGAGCTAAATCAAGTTAAACGGATCACTTTTTCTAAGCCGTCCTCAAAATATTGAGGACGGCTTTTTTTGTACTAGGAGTTTCGGTAATCAGCTGAGTCTGTAGAATAATCTTTCAATCTTCAATTGACGATACCGATACCTCGAATATTTCTGTTGCATTTCATCTAATCAAGCAATAGTTTCTACCCGTATGAATAAGCAAAACGTACATATGAATTGGTGGTGGCCGGCTCGATATATTTCGGCAGTGGAATCACTATGATGTAATTACGTTTTAGAAAGATTTGATAAACCCGCTGCCGTATTACGGAGGCGGGTTTTTTTATTTAAACTTTATGGACTTTAAACATTTTTCTGAATTAGCAAAAAACTATACAGCTATCCCGATATATCGTCGAATGATGGCTGATATACTGACCCCGGTCTCACTCTTTCTATCGATTCG
>NZ_JAWLDW010000069.1:0-13930 GCF_041686455.1 Rhodohalobacter sp. | reverse complement strand
TACGATTTTGAAGGCTACGTAGAGTCAGTGAACCTCACAGAGCAAACTTTTACCCTGGCCAGCGGAATGGCGCTGCATGTGAACAGCGAGACCAAGTTTGATGATGACCTGAAATCTCTTGATGAACTCGAGCGTGCTATTAGCGAGGGATACACCGTGGAAGCTGACGGGGAGTATTACGTGGACAGTTCCGAAAGAAATGTGGTTACTGAATTGGATCTGGAAATTGAAAACGACGACGATGACTAATACTTCTTAAAATAATTCCAATATACCCCATGGGCCCTGTTGCTGACGCACAGGGCTTTTTTATTTTATCGTTTCACTGCTAATCTTTTACTCTCATTCAGAAGAATAGGATTGATTTCCATTAAAAGTTTTTTATCCGCAGCTCATTCTTTAATTATATCACTCCATAGTTTAGCCCCCGGAGACAGGCTACACGGATTACGGTGTAGTGCTTTTCTAGAACGAGTATTTCACAGAAAAAGAAGGGTGGAAGCCGAGGTCTAACACATCCACAGGAACAGGTATTAATCTGGGTATGGATCGTGTTTCATCAAATGAGAAGGCATAATTTCTGTACCAGACATTGTCCCAGTCCAAAACATTGAAGATAGAAAGGGTAGCTTCAAACTTTTTCTGGTTTTGGAACTGATGAGAGAAACTTAGTGTAGCATCAAGCCGCTGGTAGGCATCCAGGCGTTCAACAGGATCATCCTGGAAAATATTAAGCCTATTTGGCGCTCCGCTCATCGTAAGCCAAGAGAGGTAGAGGTCAAATCCGAATCCCAGATTAGTTTCCAATACTGCGTTGTAACTATGCCGGCGATCCCACTCAGCATAAAAATCCTCACCGTCCAGTAAAAAGGGATTGCTGAATGTCATCTCAGAGAGGGTGTAGGTTTGAGAAATGACAAAACGGCCAAAGTAGCTGCGCAAGAGAAATTCAACACCTGTAGCGCTGCCGCTGTTTTGATAAAACCAGGGAGTTTGAGAGAATGTATTGGCCAGTGATTGAGTATTCAGCTCATGGCTTCTCAGATTTTTATACTCTTTTTGGTAGGCCTCAACCTCTAAAAGAAATTGGTTAGAAGGCGTGATCTGAAAGCCGAGTGTAAACTGTTCAGCCTCTGCCGGTTTTTGATTTTCCGGGGTCAGAATCCAAACGTCTGATGTAGCGCTGTTTTCAATTGTGATTCTATGCAAAAATTGCTGATTCACAGAATATCCTCCTTTAAAACGTAAAGCATCCAATGGTTTTATGACAATTTCTCCTCGAGGAGAGAGGTATAATTCGCTGTTGAGCGTGTAGTAGGTTGCTCTTAATCCGGCGTGAAGTTCTAAATAGTTGAGTGGTTCCCATTTGTTCTGAAGATAGCCCTGAACCATGTGTGATCCAACATTTTGAAAATAGGATGGCCTGTCAAACGAGAATTCGCTGTACTCTCCCAGGTAATATTTCCAGCCTGCACCACCGATAGCAGAGAAGTTCGTACTGCTGAACTCTAACTCCTGGTTGAATTTGAACTCGTTTATGGTGCTTCTGTTTCGGAATGGGTAGGTGAACACCGAAACATTTTCTGATTCGTCTGTAGAGTTCAAACGGGCATAAACAAAATCCTCTTTCTCAAAATCGGTACGGTAGGAGCTGACACCTGCCAGTGTTGAACTGAAAAGACGATGACTCAGCTCTTTCTCATACTGTGCAGAGAAGGAGATATTTCCCCACTCATTTGTGGTTTGAACCGGCTGAAAAGTGAAATCGCTGCCGGATTCGGCCGTACGGGTTCGCTGCTCAGCTTGCTGTTTGGTATAGTCTCCGCCAAAATATCCGCTGAACATCCATCGCGATGCGTCTCTGTTTTCGATATAAATTTTGGCGTGTAGATCACCAAAGAAAGCGTTAGAATCACCGGGAATCAATACCAGATCGGCGAAGTCCTGAAAATCTCCCGCTACCCGGCGCGGACGATTAATATCCAGGCCCCACTGAATCATTTTTGAATTGCTGAACCAGTCAAGCTGATTCATGAGCGAGACGCGCCCGGATAGAAGCCAGCTGGTTCTATTGCCTAATGGCCCTTCAAATGTTCCACTTAGGCTTGTGTTGCTGAGCCCAGCATTTCCACTGAATTCATTTATGGAGCCGGTTCGTGTAATGAGCTGAAGTGCACCGCCGGTTGGTGTATCCATCTGGGCCGGTGAAACGCCGTAGTAGTAACCCGCACTCTGTATGGCATCCGGATTAAAACTGTCTAGAAGGCCAAAGAGATGACTTTGATTAAATATACTGAGTCCATCAAGCTGAACCATAAATCCGTCCGGAGTGCTTCCTCGAACATTAATTCCGTTATTGATGGCAGTTCCTGCAGCTACGGATGGATGTGATTGCAGTGCGCGAATTGAGTTTGATTCGCCCATCGGACTAAATCTCGAGGCGTCCATCAACCGGTTGGCTAGCGTATCACCGGGATTGTAGCTCATCGACCCGGAAACAATAATCTCGTTACCCTGTAATGGTTCTGGCTCTAAACGAACCGTTAGGTCTCGAATTTCATTGGACTCAGGAATGGTAAGTTCAACCTCTTGTCGCTGGTAGCCAATATAGGAGAAGGTTAATTGAATTTCATCTGCTGAAAGCTGCCGGGTTACTGAGAACCGGCCTGAGGCATTTGTAGCGGCTCCTTTTTGCTCTCCAGACTCGTTCCATGTAACGGTGGCAAAAGGTAGTCGTTCACCTGAACGATGGTCTACAACTTGTCCGGTAATCCGAACACTGGAGATTCGGCCTCTATTGCTGCTTTCAATCCGGGATATTAAAACCTGTTTTCTATCGTGGTCGATCAGCATGGAGATCTCGTACCGAGTCAGAAAATTACTCAGTTCTTCAAAAATTGCACTCTCTTCCGACTCCAGGGTTACATTTACGTCACTAATCAGGGATTCACGGTATAGAAAATAGTATCCTGTCTCTTCCTCAAGGGTCTGTATGACCTCTTTTAGTGGTGTGTTTGAAAAAGAAAAATCGGAAGCCCCGGCGTATTCTGATTGCAGAACGCACAATAATGCTGCCAGAAAAAAGCACTTCCCCAATGAGATCATATTCCCTAAACCCCTAATGTTCATTACTATTGTTGAAATCGGTACCGATTTTTATCATCCTGAACAAAATTACCACCCAGAACGACTTCAAGATCTGTCAGACTCTGCTCTCGATCTTCGAGTGTAATGGATCCACCCAGAATCTCCGATCGGATGCTTTCTTCCATCTCAATTTCAATTTCGAAATGAAATTCAAGCTCATCTGCAATCGAGCCTGCACTTCGTTCACTGAAAGTTAGCCGTTTCTGAGTCCAAGATGTCACATTGGTTTCCTCAAATTGAAATGGTTCAGAAAGTTGCAAATCCTGAATGGTTGCGCCTTCACCGTCTGTTAGCGTTACAGACTGATTAAGATCTGCGGTTTCAAAAGCGATTTGGCCTTCAATGAGGTAAACTTTTGTTTCACTATTTCGATCGCTAAGGTTGAATGTGGTACCTAAAACACGAACCCGGCCTTCCGATGTCTCAACCTGGAATTCACGATCCGGATTGTGAGTCACTTCAAACAGGGCTTCACCGGAAAGAGAATAGCTTAAATGCTGGTCAGAACTTTCATTTTTATAGAGCTGAGAATTTCGTCGCAGAGTCACATTGGAGCCATCTTGTAATGTAACCGTGGTGATACTTGTACCGGCATCAGCGATCAGTGTTGGCTCAATCTCTGAGCTTTGCTGCAGTAAGAATATGGATGTAAAGAGAATTAAAGCTGCAGCAGCGGCTGCCCAAATCCATTTTTTACGGGAAAGCGTGTAAATGTTCGCACTACCCGTTTTGACATCCTTTTGTTCAGTAGGATTGATCTGGTCAAAGATGGATTTTCTTGCCTCTTCTTTATCTCTTACTGGAATGCTGCGATCACTTTCCAGCTGATAGGCTTTAGCTTCCTGAAGCAGCTTAAAGAGAGTATCTTCAACTTGAGACGGTTCAATCCGTCCGGACACAACTTTATCATAAGCCTTACTCAGTTGTAGGTCTTGATCGCTATCCGGTATATTGTTATTTGATGTCATTTTTATTTTTAGTCAGAATCATTATCTGAGTCGGAATCGGACTCGTTTTTAAATTCTATGCTAATGGCTACCCATATTGCATCGGCAGAGTTGTAGAAATAATCACCGTCTGCTTCCACTTCACTTCCGTCTTCCAAAGCTTGTGATACTTCTTCGAGTGATACGTAATCACCCTCACCGTCGATAACTGTTTGTTCCGTAATGAGAACCTGCCGACCATTGATTAGCGTGACAATTTGGTTTTCCAGATCAACAGATCGCACTACCTCTTCAAATTCATCCAGTTCAAGCTCGAAATCCACTTCCGTTAAAATATATCGATCGGTTTCCGGATGGATATAAAAATCACCTTCTGCAAATACGGGAAGATTTTGGCTAAGAGCATCTGCTATATCCTGAAGTGATGTGAAATCATCATCAAATTCGACTTCCGTCTCAGGAGTGATGTAAAACACCTCATTTGTAATCAGGGTAATTGTGCTGTCGGAGAGGTTTATGTCGAACATAAACTCCTCAAATTCATTTTCCTCCAGCTCAAACTCAACTTCTGTTGCAATCCAAAGGTTTACATTTTCATCCGGGCGATAGTAGTCGCCTTCAGCTACAATTCGCTGGTTATTGCCAATGCCATCGGCAATATTCTGCAGAGATAAGTAATCTGAATCATCATCGATCTCAGTTTCATCTGTTAATTGAATAACCTGTCCGTTCGAAATGGTAAAGGTTTGATTTTCCAGGTTGGTTTCCATTACAAGACCTTCAAACTCTTCATCATCAAATACATCACCGTTCTCGAGCCGGATTCGAAAAGTGTTAAACGTTTGCTGAAATCTGAGGAGGGCAGTTCCATCTCCGTTAAAATTGACGGTACCGTTTACAATTTTAGAATCGGCAGCCTCGCCATTTTGATTGGATCGAATGGTAGATTCATAACTCACAGCGCCGTTCACTCCTTTTCGGAAGCTGCGGTTACTTTCAACAATTTCTTTGTTTATACGGACATTCAGGAAATTAATTTCGAGTAGATAATCCCGCTCAACACGATTGTTTATTTCATTTCTAATAAACTGCCCCTCACCGGAGTGTGACCCGTCCAATGTTATTGAGGAGGATTGATCCGACAAACCATCCATGATGAAACGGTCGGTTCTGTTGTAAATGGAAGATTTTGAAGCTGTTTCAATTTGACCGGTTCGCTCTCCTGTAAATTCAAGGGATTCAATTAAATGACTGTTTTGGTTTGGGGATTCAATAAAATTCCCCTGACTGTCTCGGAAGATATACTTCAGATTATATTCAGTTGGTATCCCGGTAACCAGGTCCGTGCGGCTGAATTGAGTCCGGTGAACTCCGTCTGTCGAATTGTACTGATAGGAATAGTTTTGAAGATTTCGGAAACTGCCGGTGGCAAGCACTGAATTTCCAGTAGCCAGACCGTTACTTGTGGGAATGGCAAACGCTTCCGAAAAACTGGAAAGAAGTCCGCTTTCATTTTCAGAAACGGACTCTCCGATAATCTGCCCCGTTATTCTAAGTTCCTCATCATTCAGCAGTGATTTATTATTTTCAAAGCTGTCAATCGTGCACCCTTGCAGGAAAGCAATCAAAATAATCCAAAATATGAGTTGATAACGTCGTTTCATGCGGCTAATTGAATCATTTTCTTATTCTGTTCATACATTATACAGTTCACAGCGGGGTGTACCCCTAATCTTTTTTTAATTTTTTAAAGTCCTTCGGAAGATGGTCTCCATAAATTTGAGTCAGCCGGGCACGAAGATCTTTAAAAGCAAGTGTCATGTGATTTTCAATTGTTTTAGGGCTCACGTCGAGTGCATCGGCGGTCTCTTTGTAGGTAAACTCCTGCATAAAACAGAGATCAAAAACCATTCCGCGCTTTTCGGGCATTTCCGAAATGATTTTTTTTATGATTTGAATCAGCTCTTTGTAGTCGAGAGTGTTATCGGTGTTTTTTACAGATGTTTCATCTTCGGGCAGTTCAGTATCCTTAAATTTTGACTGGTACTCTACGTGATTGAGCATCCTTGTGTAAGCAATCGTGAAGAGATAAGACCGGAGAGATTTGGTTTCATCGATTCCATTTCGTTTTTCCCATATCATTACAAACGCTTTTTGGGCAAGGTCCCGGGCTTCTTCGTGGCTCATACTGCGGCTGACCATAAATCGGTAGAGATGATTGTAGTGCCGGTTAAAGAATTCTTCAAAGGCTTTTTGATCTCCATTCTTAATAGCCAGCGACAGAGCATGGTCATCCAGGTCACTCTCTTTCGAGAGAGCCAGCAGGAGCAGAACGAGTTCCGGTGAAAATGGCAAAATCATATTGATTCAGATATATGTTGTTTAATCTACGTTAAACAGTAATCATTCTATGGAAGAGAATTAAATTTGATTGATGAACAGGTTCAATTTAATCTAAATTTTTCGTTTTTGACGCAATAGAACTGTATTTTCTCAATCTACATTTCAGCTTGAATTTAACAATTAGTGCATTGAGCGATAAGAAAATTATTTTTTCGATGGTTGGGGTCAGTAAAGTTTATAAACCCAACAAAACAGTTTTAAAAGACATCTACCTATCTTTTTTCTACGGCGCCAAAATTGGTGTTTTGGGATTGAATGGTGCCGGAAAAAGTACCCTGCTCCGAATTATTGCCGGAGAAGATGAAAACTACATGGGTGATATTTCACGTCAGAAGGGGATCACCTTTGGCTATCTGCCGCAGGAACCGGAACTCGATCCGGAGAAAACGGTGAAGGAGATCGTGCAAGAAGGTGTTCAGGAGACGATCGACCTAATCAAACAGTATGAAGCAGTTAACGAAGGATTTAGTGATCCGGATGCCGATTTTGAAGCACTGATTGAGAAGCAGACAAAACTTCAGGAGAAGATTGATCGAGTTGGTGCTTGGGATATCGATTCCAAGCTGGAGCAGGCGATGGACGCTCTGAGAACTCCTCCGGGTGATGCTAAAATTGAGGTTTTGTCAGGTGGAGAAAAACGCCGTGTAGCACTCTGCAGGCTTCTGCTCAAAAAGCCTGATGTACTGCTTCTTGATGAGCCTACCAACCATCTGGATGCAGAATCTGTGGGCTGGCTGGAACAGCATCTTGCAAGATATGAAGGAACAGTAATCGCCGTTACTCACGATCGTTACTTTCTTGATAATGTGGCCGGATGGATTCTGGAATTAGACAGGGGAGAAGGAATTCCGTTCGAAGGAAACTACTCATCCTGGCTGGAGCAGAAAAAGAACCGTTTGGAGCAGGAAGAGAAAGAGGAGTCGAAGCGACAGAAGACATTGCAGCAGGAGCTGGATTGGATTCGTCAAAATCCAAAAGGTCGCCGGAAAAAGAGTAAGGCACGGATTAACTCTTACGAGAAACTACTCTCCGAAGAGCATCAGAAACGCCGGGAAGATATGGAGATCTATATTCCGGCAGGACCTAGATTGGGTGATAAAGTAATTGTAGCTGAACACGTATCTAAAGGGTTTGATGATCGTCTGTTGATGGAGGATATGAGCTTTGATCTTCCGCCGGGTGGAATTGTAGGTGTAATTGGTCCAAATGGTGCCGGTAAAACCACACTCTTTAAGATGATCACGGAAGAAGAGGAACCGGACAGCGGTAACTTTGAGACGGGCGATACTGTGAAGCTGGGATATGTGGATCAGAAGCGTCCGCTTGATCCTCAGAAATCGATCTGGGAAGAAATATCCGGTGGGCAGGATTTGATCAAGTTGGGAAATCGTGAGATGAATTCCCGTGCTTATGTGGCACGATTCAATTTCAGTGGCAGTGATCAGCAGAAGAAGGTGAGTGAAATTTCAGGCGGTGAACGCAACCGGGTTCATCTAGCTAAAATGTTGAAGGAGGGTGCCAACGTGCTTCTTCTGGATGAGCCAACCAACGATCTGGACGTGAACACGCTCCGTGCGCTTGAAGAAGCACTTCTGGAGTTTGCAGGTTGTGTAGTGGTGATTTCGCATGATCGCTGGTTCCTCGATCGTGTAGCGACTCATATTCTGGCGTTTGAAGGAAACAGCCAGGTCTATTGGTTTGAAGGGAACTATGAGGAGTATGAAGAGAACCGTCGACAGCGTTTAGGAATTTCCGAAGACCAACCGCATAGGATTCAGTACAAAAAACTGATGCGCGATTGATCTGAATATGCCACCCAAGCACATCATTCAACTTGACGATATTGAGATTGAAGTCACACGAAAAAGCGTGAAAAATCTCAATATCAGAATTTACCCTACTGCCGGCAGGGTTGCCATGTCCATACCTAAGAGAACAGATCTTTCGGTAGCAGAAGAATTTGCGCGGAAAAAATTTTCATGGATCAATAAACATCTGAATAAGAGAGCGATTCAAAAGGCGAAAAAAGTACAGAGTCTGTCTTATCGGGATGGAGAAATCCATACGGTTTGGGGGCAGAAAATGGTTCTTTCAGTTAACGAAGTAAATCGTCCTCCCAGGGTTCAAAAGAGGGATGATAAACTGTGCCTTATGGTGCGTCCGGAGAGCTCTCCACAAAAGAGGGAATCAGTGCTCATTGAGTGGTATCGAGCTGAACTGAAGCGTGAGATTCCAAAACTGATTAAAAAGTGGGAAGGAATCATGAAAGTGGATGTAAGGGAGTTTGGTGTGAAACGGATGAAAACCCGGTGGGGAACCTGCAATATTCGAGCTCAGAGAATATGGCTCAGCCTGGAACTGGCAAAAAAAGATCCGAAATGCCTGGAGTATGTAGTGGTTCACGAAATGGTACATGTGCACGAGCGACTGCATAACAAACGATTTTACAGACTGATGGATCAGTTTTTGCCCGATTGGCGAGAAAGGGATCTGCTATTGAAGGGCGAAAAGAGAACCTGTTAAGAATTAGGCATTCAAAAAAAGAGGATTTTGGGTGTCCGCCAAAATCCTCTGTTGGTGTGTGTTGAGAAACGCTGCTCATACGTTTCTCAAATACTCTCTAATTTATCTCTGATTAGTCAATCTTAGACTATTGTAGATTGATCTGTGTATATGGAACGAAAAAACCGATTCCCTTACACTGTTAATTGAATTTATTTGTTTGGATGAATAATACACAATAGAGTTATCTAACTTCATCTAAATTAGTAGGATAAGGATTTAAAAAAACTAATCATTTTATACTTTTGATGAGAAAAGTATAAGTAAAGAGTGGAAATCTGCTATTTGAATAAAGCTTTTGTTCGAAAGTGGATACGTTGAGAATTTACTCAATGTTTTTGAGTGAATAACTTATTCAACGCGAACACACCTCTGAATGCTCCGTTGAACACTCCGCATTCTGTCTCCTCTTCCCGATCAAAAACATCGGGACAGGCTCCGAGGAGAGGTACAGTTGTCCCCTCTGGAGAGGGGAAATGGTAGAGTTAGAGTACAAAGTGCTGCTCACTCGCCGAGGGGTGTGTTGTTGGGAGCATGCGTTTAGATCAACCTCAAAGTTATGGGGTGAGCATCTTAACCCAGCGTGAACACACCTCTGAAGAAAATGCTGTACGCATTTGTCTTCTGTCTCCTCTCGAGAGGAGAGGTCTATCTTAAACTACTGCTTATCCCTTTTGGGATTTACGCTTAGAACTGCGGTATTCACGTGGCGGACCAGGTTGGCGGTTGTGCTTCCCATCATCAGGTAGTTGATACCGGTTCGGCCTACTGTTGCCATTACGATCAGATTGTAATCGTTATCTTTTACGTGATTAAAAATTGCCTCATGTGGAGAGTCCTGAGAGACAATAACCATAGAGTTTACGTCACCTTTCAGTGAATGGAAATACTCTTTTTCCAACAATTTGATCCGCTTTTCACGAATAGAGGTTATTGAAATTGATCCCTCTTCTTCCTCATCAAACTGATCAAAACTGATTATGTGAATAAGGTCCAGATCGGCACCGGTTTTCTCTGCAATTGCTTTGGCATATGGGTAAGCACTGGCTGCGTTATCGGAAAAATCAGTAGTGACAAGAATTTTCTTGAAGTCATCCACGTCCGATTCATCTTCTACAATTAATACGGGAGTATGCGCAAGACGAAGCACTTTTTCTACAACTGAACCTAATAAAAATCGGCTAAACCCTGTGCGACCGTGTGTACTCATTACGATATAGTCATACTCTTCGGAAGCATCAACGATACTCTGAGCAGGATTTCCCATCATGACGATCGGCTTTTCCAGCCGCCTTTTGTCTACTTTCTCCTCCGCAAGCTGACTCAGACGATCAGAGAGTGCTTCTTCAATTTTGTCAAAGTCCTGATACATTTGAGAGCTCATTCCCAGCGCATAGGGCTCATCCATTTCGGATATGGGAATGTGTGAATGGAATGGAGTAACGGTTCCATCCATCAAGTTTGCAAATTTATCGGCTACTTCAAGAGCCTTCTCACTTAATTCAGAAAAATCGGTAGGGACAAGTATTTTCATGACTCTGATGGATTTAGTTCATTTACTATTAAGTTCAATAAAAAAGAGCAAATTACAAAGAGAACTAGTGTGAGAGACGTTAGAAAAAGTAGTTGAGTGTGTGGTATGTGTAGTAGTTTTTTGAATGTGGGTTATATAATTCTGCGCGAACACACCTCTGAAGAAAATGCTGTACGCATTTTTCTTTTGTCTCCTCTTCCCGATAAAAAAAATCGGGACAGGCTCCGAGGAGAGGGGGTTGATCACTCATTCAAAAAAATCTTCCTTATCCCTATAAAGATCACTATAGCTGCTGAGTACCAAATAAAAAATGGGAGGATCAAATGAATTAGTCCGAGTGAAAGGAGTACGGCTATAATTAATAGCTGAAAACCTAGTCCGTACAGGGAGAGAAGACTCATAAACCATTTTGGAAAACGCTTGCTTTCTGATGCTTGACGATCGAGGCGATAAATGATCCGATCGAATAGAGTGTAAAAGAAAAGGTAGGTTTTGAAGAGAAGGGTTACCGACCACTGCTTCTCACCGGGAAGAGCGGTCGGGGTTTCAGTTTCAAAAATTCGACTCGTTTTATCTGCGCCTGATGATTTCTGTCTTAGAATTACATAGTAATAGTTGTAGAGAGTACCCTGGAGCTGAATGGACGCAAATGCCAAAAACATCATCCATAACGGTTGACCCGTTACCTGCTGAATAGTGAGAAGGATGATAAAATTAAGGATAATATCAAACACCGAATCAAGATATCGGCCGGTGTAGGAAGGCGTCCGTTTTACGCGTGCCAGTTCTCCATCGGCAGCATCAAGGACAGATTTAAGGATCAAAAAAAGTCCGGCGGCTGTGTAATATCCTTGGATGATTAGAAGACAAGCTATTAGTCCGCTGATACCAAATAGCAGTGTAACGTGAACAGGAGTTGCAGTAGTTTTTGAAAATATCTGTGCAATTTTTACGGCAAATGTGCGGCCATAATCAGACAGATCAATAAATTTCTCCTCAGCAGAGAGTTTCGACATAATGGCTTTTTAAAATCTTTGGGTTGCTTGCAAAATATGTACTCTGCAAAGAAAATTACATCCAATAACGTTCGAATGGTAAATAATAAATTTTTAAGGAGAGCTTTATTGAGTAAAAGTCGATCAGTTGTCTGTATTAATGAGGTATAATTTTAGCGAGATTCATTAAACTAATCTTTGATGAAAGTGGAGGCAGAAATAAAAAACCCTTATCCGGTCCGTCTGAAATTTGTAAAATCAGGCTGCACGGATAAGGGCATTCGTCATGTATGTGTTGATATTAAGCTTCAGCTTCTTTCACTTTTTTATCCAGTTTTTTCAGCAGTCGTTTCACATCTTTGTCGTGTCCTAACTCTTTTAATTTGAAAAGTACAATGGCCAGTGCGAAAAATGTTTGTGGCCAGAGGCCGATGAAAATTCCACTGCGCTCAGCGTGTGCGTTTTCTTCTACATCTTCACCTTTCTCTGCGTACCAAGTGGCGATACTAGCTGCGATTGATGTAATTCCAAGTCCTGTAGAGATATAAGCTAATTTGTCTAACATGATCTGCCCTAAATTTTAAATGTTTGTTATTTCTACGTTTCACCTAAAATAACGATGCAGATCTTGTTACCGTTCGATCTGAGTAATTAATTATTCATTCAGATGTAACAGGATAAGTTTTGACTAGAGAAATTTAAAAAGCGAATCATTCATAGGTGTGACTTCCAGGGTGATATGACGCTTAGATTCATCTAGAATATCCTGATTAATCACACTTCCTTTTAGGATCATGGTAGAGTCTGTAGGGATCTCTTCAATGTTTAACTCAAAATCCGGGTGTTCAGGGGCATATGACTTGAGGTTGTTCAAAGCTATAGCTGGATCATCATTTATGAAAAAAGATCCATTTCCGCCACCGGCCTCATCGGGCAGAATCCACCATTCGGAGGCATCGAAAGCAACGTGTGACATATACGATCGAAGCCGGTCCAAAGTACGGCTGGCTTCCATGCTTTGTATATTACTGCGCTCTACAGAATTGGAAGCAATTTGATTGATACCGAAAATGGTTGGTAGAATAATACCAAAACATAAAATGACAGTGCTGATGTACCAGGAAAGGGGGTAGTTTTGATCATCGGTGTTGGCTTTCAAAATTCCTCTCAGGAAAAACCAGGGTGCCAGAATAAACAGCAGCACCATACCGATAAGAACTACCGATGCAGACTTAAAGAATTCAAAAAATGAAATTTGATCCCCGCCAAACCAATTGATGGATTCAAGGGTAATGAATTTCAGTATTTCAGCACCGGGAAGTGCAGCAGACATTAACAGAGAAAAAATCCATAAATTGTAAATGGAAAAATTGAAAACGGAGGTTAAAAGGTACACCAGAAGAAATAGAATCAAAATTATTAACCCTATATTGATCCAGGGAGTGTAATATTTAATTTTGGCGTTCATAAACAACTCCGTCTTTGGTTAGAATGGCTTGGGCTTCATACATGCCCCGGTTGCCGCTTATGTTCAAATATTCTGCATCGTAACCGGGTGTGAAAACAGCAGAGACCTCCAGGATTATGGAATCGGGAGATGCAATTTCGTAAGTGACCGGCATCTCCCTGTCTTGATCAGGAATTTCCGGATCAAATGTGCCGTCTTCATTCAGGCGATCGGAAAAAAGTGTTCGAAATGATTCTTCAAGAGTGGTTTCAGAGTAATCAGTTTCCTGATAGTAGTGTCTTAAGGTTTGCTGAAGTGCTTTTTCCATCTCAATTTGAGAGATTGATTCAACAATTGTTGTACGAATGGTTCGTAAGTTCTCTCTTTGAAAGTCACTTCTCATATAGAAACGGACTGAAGCGAGTATCTGGGTGATGAGCAGCAGAACTACAAAAAACCGAAAGATTGGCTTGGCGGCCCGGTGTTTGCTTTTCGATACTATTTTTTGATCAATAATGACCAACCAAATGATCGCTGTGACGAATGCTGCGGTGTAACCAATCCATAAATTCTGAAATAGAAATGCCAGAGAAAATGCGATAATTACCGCAATGATACCTCCATAAAGAAGTTTAATATGATCTTTCATTAATCCCGAATTCGTTAATTTTAAAGTATTTACTGAAATTGATTGATAATGGCAAGGGGTGGATTGATTTACCTTTTTCTTTAATCTTAAGAGATAAAGTTTGCAGTCTGTCAGATGAGAAAAATGAGATATTAGTTTGCATATCGAATGACGAAATACCGAAGGATCGAACTGTGAATCAAGATTTGGATTATGAATTTTTAAACGTACTGAAAACTCAACCTCTTATAGGTGGAATACCACTAG
>NZ_JAWLDW010000197.1:1513-3192 GCF_041686455.1 Rhodohalobacter sp. | reverse complement strand
GTTGCCAGCCCGATTCCCGTACCCGGATATTCATCTTTTGAATGAAGCTTTTGAAAGACCTCAAATATTTTTTCATTGAACTTTTTATCAAACCCGATGCCGTTATCCGAAACAGAAATATGGCAGTACTTTTGATCCGCAGACAGTCCTTTCACCTTCAGTTCACTCCCCTTTACCATCCGGCTTTTGATCTTGATGTGAGGTTTCTCACCGGATTTTGAAAACTTGAGCGCATTACTGATTAGATTGTGCATCAGCTGGCGGAACTGAAAGACGATCACATCTGCCTCACACATTTCCTGAAGCTCAATATTGGCTTCTTTTTCCTTAATAACATCGCTGAAGTTTGACAGAACCTCTTCAACAATCGTCCGCAGATCCACGGTTTCAAAAACTCGTTCCGACGTGTTTAGGCGTGAGAATACGAGCAGATCATCAATTAGTTTCTGCATCCGGTTTGCGGCGCCCTGCATAACATTGAAATAAGTCTTCCCCTTATCGGATAGGTTTTGATTCTCTTTTTCGAGCACCAGGCCGGCAAACGTTTGAATTTTTCGGAGCGGCTCCTGCAAGTCGTGGCTGGATACATAGGTAAAAGCTTCCAGCTCTTTATTTGTTTCCACCAATTCCTTGTTCATTTCACTGAGTTCTTCAATAGCATTTTTTAACTCTACCGTCCGTTCTTCTATTTTCTCTTCCAGCTCTTTTGTATGCTGCTCCTGAATTTCACGCCGTTTTTCCCTCTCTTTTACCTGTTCGGTAATATCTTCTACAGACAAGAGAATTAAATTTTCAGATTCGTCATCTCTCGCAACTTCCCGCGCATTCAGCAGCAGATGAAGCTCACCAATACCCGGGAAGGTGTGAATGACTTCATAATCAACAACAACAGGATTATCTGGAATAATACCTTCGAGCAGTTTTCGAATTTCAGGAAAGTCCCACATCTTATCACCCAGATCATAAATCAGTGACCCAACGGTTTCCTTTTCTTTAAGCTTGAATTGTTTGTAAAATGCCTTATTAGCCGTTCTTATCCGAAGTTTTTTATTCAGCACCAGCAGTGGTTCGCGAATATTTGCTACAATAGATTCAGAATAATTTCTTTCAGCTTCCAGCTGTTCATTTAAACTGTTCATTTCCTGGTTCAGGACAACCAGCTCTTCATTCGTGCTTTGAAGCTCCTCCTTGCTGGTCTCCAACTCTTCATTTAAACTCTGCAGCTCTTCGCTGCTGCTCTGCAACTCTTCGTTGGCACTCTGGAGCTCTTCGATGGCAACTTCCTGATCCTCCGTTATGTTTCGCATATCCTCCCTTGTATCCACAAGTTCTTGCTCCAATTGCTGAATGCGAAGATCTTTATCGGTATCCGGTGCTTTATCTGTTTCTGTCCCTTCACTTTCAGATCCTTGTCCGTTATTTTCTGGGGAGATATCGTGAAACAGTATTAAATAATGTGGATCTATGGTATTGGGAAGAGGAATAGCTTCAATGGAAATCGTATGAAATTCATCATCCAGCTTGATCGGGATATTCTCCTTTTTTACTTCTTCATCTTCCTGCTTTACTTTATGAAGAACATTACGCAGTTCAAAAGCCAGGCCCGGCACGGCCAATGCCATTAGATTATGACTCGGTTTCCCGGACGATTGCTCTAAATACGGTCCGGTTTTGCCCCG
>NZ_JAWLDW010000197.1:0-1413 GCF_041686455.1 Rhodohalobacter sp. | reverse complement strand
AAAAAATTATGAACGGCAAATACACACATATCCCGAACCTGCCGGTTTACCTGATAATTTCCATTTGATTTGGCAAAGTACTTTTTGATTCGTTTCTCAGAGACGCCCGCCAAGTCTGATGTCGAATATATCCCCAAACGAGCCTTATCGATTGCGGATTCGCTTAAATCAGATGCAAAGATCTGTACTTTTTTCCCGGGCTTTCCCACAGAGCGCGTTTCCAACAGTTCCCTAAACAGGATGGCCAGTGAATAGGCCTCCTCACCTGTGCTGCAACCCGCTACCCAAACCCTGATGGTTTTATCGTCGGGGATTTTGTCGATAAGATCCGGTAAAAAATTGTTGGCCAGATTTTCAAATATTTTCGGGTCACGAAAGAATGAGGTAACCGGAATCAGAAAATCACTGTACAGAGTATCCTGTTCCTCTTTATTTTCTCTCAAGTATTCAAGATAGGCCGACACCTTTTTAATTTTGTTGATCGCCATCCTCCGAAGAATTCTCCTGCGGATTGTGGTCTGTTTGTAATAGGTGAAGTCTGTGCCTTTCCGAACCCGTAACAGGGTGATAATTTGCATGAAGTCACCCTCTTCTTCCTTCTCACCGGGGATATCTAAAGCATCCCCGGTTTTAATAAAATGCTTTATTTCAACTAATTTTTTCGGGATCTCTTCAGGTGGAAGCACAAAATCAACAACTCCGGCCTGGATTGCACTGCCGGGCATTCCGTCGTATTCAGCCGACTCCAGATTCTGCGCAAAGGTAATGCCCCCGCCATCTTTTATGGCCTTTAACCCTTTGGTGCCATCGGATGCCGTACCCGATAGTACCACACCAATGGCACGTGATTCATAAACATCAGCAAGCGCAGAAAATAACAGGTCGATGGGAAGAACACGTTCTGATTTTTTCTTTTCAGGCCGTTTTGTGAGCCGCAATTTACCATCTGACACACTCATCAATTTGTCACTGGGCATCACATAGACGTGGTTGGGCTCAATTTCACGCTCCTCCGACAACTCCACCACCGGCATTTTTGTCTCTTTTTGAAGTATGTCGGGCAGCAGGCTTTCGTGATCCGGGTCTAAATGTTGTACAAATAAAAAAGCCATACCGGGCTCTTCCGAAATGGCTTTGAGTAATTTTTTAAAAGGGGATAATCCCCCGGCTGAAGCACCTATACCAACCACTGGAAATTGGGATTCAGGGTCACGACTCTTTTTTTTCTTTTTGTCTGACTTCACTGCAGTTTTTTTAGTCTATGGTTAGCATAAAGCTTCCTTTTCCCGGAAGATCCATATCATTATCTGCTATCAATTTAAGTGATTTATAGATCAGTTCTTTAAGTTCCCAAAAACTGGCCGGTTTTCGAATATAGTAGTGTGCAGCATCTTTAAAAACCTGCTTTATCAT
>NZ_JAWLDW010000196.1:0-3221 GCF_041686455.1 Rhodohalobacter sp. | reverse complement strand
CGTTGATTATGCCGACTTGCAAGCCGATGATACAGGATATATAACTCCCCGGGTAGAAAAAAATACAGACGACTTTGATGTTCGGTTGAGAAGTTTCCAACCTCAGCGGGTTTCTTATTTCAATATTATTCCTGACTAAGCCGGATATAGAGAAGATTACTCTTCGGTGACCAATTTCTCTTCAAAAGGACGAATCACCTCTTCCACGTCTTTTGTATCATCAAACAGAGACAGAATTTTTAGCATCACTTCATCTACCAGTACGTCTGGGCAGGAAGCTCCGGAAGTGAGTGCAATTTTTAAGTTTTCCTGATCTTTGGGAAGCCAATTTTTTGTCTCTATCATCTCTTTTTCCCATTGGTTGAAGTGGCGAATTTTTTCCGATGAATCGAACTCTTCTGCATCGCGAATATGGTAGGTTGGGCAGTGATGTTCCAGGATCTCCACGAGGTGCATGGTATTGGATGAGTTGTATCCGCCAACAACAATGGCAATGTCCGGCTTTGCATCAGCCAGCGCGTAGGTGGCCGACTGATTTTCGTTGGTAGCATAGCAGAGCGTGTCGGATGTGTCGGCAAAGTGATTGGCCACATTTTCTTCTCCAAATCTCTCTTTGGAAGCTTTTTTCAAAATCTCCATCACCTGTTGCGTTTCGGTAGCGAGCATCGTGGTTTGATTGATCACCCCAAAAAACTCCAGATCTTTCAGCGGATTGAACCCATCCGTGCTCTTGTGACCAAAATATTTCTCAAAATCTTCGATCGGACGCTTCTCAGTCATAATATCAGCCAGGATCTGTGCCTCTTCCGGGTTCAGTACAACTACGGTTGGAGAGTGATCGGCGCTGTGTGAAAAGGTTGCGCGTGTCTCTTCGTGGCGATGCTTTCCGTGTACCACCAGGCTGTATCCCTTCTTTCCAAGCTGATTCCCCCGTTTCCAAACTTTCTCAACAAACGGGCAGGTTGTGTTGTACTGATAGGGATCAATACCCTTGGTCTTTAGCTTCTCACCAATTTCAAGCGTGGTTCCGAAAGCGGGCACAATCACAACATCATCCGGTGACAGATCTTCAATCGGAATTCTCACAGATCCGTCCGTATCAAACAGAAATTTAACTCCACGTTTTTGAAGATCCTCATTCACCGTAGGGTTGTGAATCATCTCGCTGAGCAGATAGATGTTTTTATCGGGATTTTCTTCCACTGTCCGGTAGGCGATGTCGATGGCATTCTCCACTCCGTAGCAGAAACCGAAGTGACGGGGAATCAGAAAGGTGACCGGACCGAAATTCAATTCGGTCGGGGCAAGGTCTTTCTTGCGCGGGTCGGTAATTTTATTCGCCTCTTTTACCTTACGGATAATGGGCGACTTAAACATCGCCGGGATTTCAAACTCTTTACGGGCCATAGAATAAATTAGGTCTCAAAATTTCGTCAGAATCAAAAAGATACAAAGTTCATCAGAGAAACACGTGGTGTGCCCGGATGATTCAGTATGCTGTGATGAATTTTTGAATGGAAAAGGCTTACGCCCCAATGTTTGTGGCATATGGCGCTAATTATAGAGTATTCTTGGCTTAGACTTTATGTGTAGCCATAGAGTATGAGAAATGAACCTTTTCAAAATAGGGGGGAAGATTAATATTTGCAGTGGCAACGCCTCTACGTAGATCAGAGATATAAATGTTGCACTCTGATCGGCGTAATAGTATCCCAATCTTACACCCCAAGCTAAGGCTTGGGGCTAGTTTCTGTTGGCTCTTTCAGAGCTCAAAATATTGATTCATTTACTTAGCTACCGAAACATGAGTGCCGTTGGAAATAGCTTGGCAGTGATAGTCACCGGGCCTAGTGTACTGCACGGTTACAGAATATCCATGATTCTCAGTGGTACAGATATTGTGATTTTGAATATACTTTGCTAAACACACCCTCTCTAGAAGGGAGGTGTTCATGTACAGAGCTAAATGATAGATTTTTTTATAATCGGTTTTGAGCTCTGAAAGAGGGGCCGATTTTAGCCTCGGGTGAAGCGCAGCGAAACCCGTGATAACAGTTCGCGCAAAAATCATCGCCGAACAGAGGGCGTTGTTTGGAATGAAAAACAGAAATGAGGCGGTGTTACTCATTATTTGTATGGGATATCAATCCGGTTGAATTGGATTAGCGTAACGCTATCCTGGAGTTAAATTAATTTCAGTGTTTGTCCTGAAAGAGCGAGAACCTCTCGATTGATTTGCCAAATTCACGATCAAACGTTTCTACGACTCCTTGATTGCACCGGAACGGTAAGCCTTCAGCAGATTTTTCAGATCTTTTATTTTTTCTCCAATTTCCTGTCCCTTATCTGTATCCCGAACCCGGATTCTTTTTCTGTTTTGCTCCAGAATCTCTGTTTTCGAATGAATATCCTGGGCTTTTTCAATCGCAATCTGTGTAGAATCAAAAGATTCGTGAGCGGCGAGAAGAAGCCCGTAGGAGTTAAAAATAAGCGTATAACCGGCAATTCCGGTTTTTGATTGGTATGCCTTGGCAAAGCCACCGTCTATAACCAATAATTTACCGCCGGCCTTAACGGGGCTTTCTCCCTTTTTTACTTTAACCGGAACATGCCCATTGATGATATGACCGGTTTCGGGATCAAGCCCGAATTCAGTTAAAATCTTTTGAGCCACATCTTCATCTGTCCGGAAATCATAGTAGGGATTCATCTCTTCGGTGTGAGTTTCGGAGTTACTGATAAAATAGCGTTCAAAGGTAGCCATCTTCGATTTTCCAAAAAGCGGAGACTGGTCTCCACTCCACAAATACCACATGGTATCCTGCCCATACTGTTTTTTGCCCGGATCATCAGTAGTAAAGTATCCCTGACGAGCTAATCGCTCGAGTCTGTCCATGAATTTTTTTGGACTGTGGTCTGTGTCATCAAAGGTAAAGTGGCGAAGTTTTCCGTTTTTGGTCATGGGAATGCAGCCGTGGTAGAGCAGGTTGCCGTTGTATTTTAAGTACATACTTCCCTTTGAAAAGAGAAAACGAACATGCTCCTGAAGCCGCTCGCTATTGGCAAATGAGAGACAGATTTTTTCCATTACCATCTCTTCCTGATCAGAGAGAGTGTAGGGATCAGATGGGTCAATGGTTGGAAAATGAGTGTCCAGCAAGGGATAAGATTTGTTTCGGATTTGAATTGTACCCGCCTCAAAATCAATCTTATCCAAAAGT